>JAQWRY010000080.1 GCA_029243485.1 Candidatus Binatia bacterium
GTGCGCCTCTTTCTGCCTCATGGGCTGTCGAGGCGGTTCTCAGCATGATGCGCGACCAGGGCGTTGAATCAATGGATGAGATGGTCGAGACCATGGGCCTTGATCTCATTCCCAAGAATGCTGAAAACCCCGGTGCCATGATCGACGTGGAACTCTTCCCCGGCAAGTCAGAGCTGGTCGCCTCGGCGAAGGGTAAGTTCGGAAGCCACCTTGAGACGATGAAAAGAACTTACAACAGAGACGAAGCAGACGTTCACCACGACCTGTTCTTCCTAAAAGACGACACACCCGCAGGGACGGGCACGAAGGTTCTCAACAGGCAGGCGAGTTCTTACAGAAGGACAAGCTAGCTGACGACCATGACCGACGATAAGAAGGATGAAGGGCTTATTTGCCCAGGTCGCCGGGTCGTCGCCACCGCGAAGCCTGGAGCGAGGTCCCGTTTTCGGGTGCAGGCGGCCGCGGCGTAGCCGCCGGGCGGGCGGATTCAGCGTGTCCGTGACGACCTGAGCAGGACCTTCGGTGGGCCGCACGCGTGCGACCGTCGGCGACTCCGGGCGGCACTGGTCGAGGCCATCCAACTCCGGACGTGGCTCGAGCAGGCGCTCTTCATCTACGGGCAGGACTGGTCGCCGACAATCGCCTACATGGCGGACCGGCGAGCCGTCATGGACCGGGCCGACCGAGCGCTTTCGCACCCGCGCATCGCCACGGTGCGCGCGGCTCTTGCGGCCGAGGGAAAAGAGGTCGGCGGACTCGTCGCCTGCCATACGAGCCGCGATGACGCCCCGGCGCAGCGCGCGCGTACGCTGGGACTGAGCCCGCTACCGGTCTTTGAGGGTCCCCGCTGCTCTCTCTCTCTGCGCGCGCACCTCGCGGCCCCTGAGCCGCGAGCGCATTGCTTGGCTGGCCGCGGCGCCGCCCCGGCCGTGCTCAGGACCGATACAACCGCATGATGAGGAACGAGGCCACCAGTGCAAGTCCGCTCAAAATCGCGCACACCAGCCAGAAAGCTTCCGGATCATGGGTTCCGGGAATGCCGGCGACATTGATCCCGAGCAGTCCGGTAAGAAATCCAAGCGGCAGGAAGACCGTGGCCACCACTCCGAGCCGCAACGTGGCGTCATTCATCCGATCTGAGAGCTGGCTCTGGATCTGGTCATGTAATAGGTTCGCTCGCTCGAGATAGAATCCCGCGGTACGCTCATGTCGCTCCATCGTCTGGGCAGCACCGACCAACTCGTCGCTCGTCGATGCGTGCATGTGCAGTGAACGATCGGCCGTGGTCTCCTCAATGATTCGAGACAGTGCGGAAATATTGCGACGATCCCGGATCAAGCGACGCCGCGTCTGCCCCAATTTCTCGATGGGCAGATCCGTTTCTCCATCGAAGACGTCGTCCTCGAGCTCGTCGAGTGCCGCCGAGAGCTCGTCGAGCTGATCCTCGGCCCGATTCGCAATCTGGGAAATCAGAAGCGCCGCGGCCTTCCAGCCATGATCGACCTCGAGCGTTCCGTTCGCGATATCGGCCCAGAGCTCATCGATTTCCCGGTTCGAACCGCGTCGCACGCTCAAGAGACGCTCGCCGGTCACGACGAGCCCCATGCACACCACGGAGGCATCACCAAGACTCTGGCCTTCGCCGCTGGTATAACAGAGTCGCATCGCAAGCCCTTCGGCCACCGCGAGCCGACGACTGTTCATCGTGGTCTCCCCGAGCAAGGCCCGCGTTGCCTCACAGAGCTCCACTCGATCCGCCAGCAAGGCATCCGCCCCCGGCTGGTCGAGATCAATGTCGACCCACTCCGAGGCCGGGTCCGCGCCAGCCTGTTTCTCTTCTCCTACTCTCACCAATCGCATCGGTACGACTCCAACCACCCAGGCCCCGAAATCTCGCGGGTGAACCTGGCTGTCGTTGGTATTTGCCGAGAGATCGCAGAAGCGTCAACCATGCCGGGCCCTCTGTCTCTCCCTGGTGGGCCCAGGGGACGCGACCGAACCGCGCGGATAGCCGACATGAAGCCCCTTTTTGGCTCCAATCCGACCTAACGGCGCCTTATCGGACGTATGCGTGCGCCTCGTTCTGCCTCATGGACGGCGAGAATTCCTCGGGGCTCGGCGTGTTCCGGTACGAGGCATCCTGCGGGACGGTGTACGGCCACACCGGCAACGTATTCGGGTACACCCAGTTCATCGCGGCTTCAGAAAACGGCACACGGTCGGTCGCCATCTCCGTCAACACGCAGTTCAGTGAGGCCCAGCAACCCGAGCGGTTCGAAGAGCTACGCCGAATCTACGAGCTCGGTGTCTGCGCGGCACTGTCGTAGCCGTTCGGCCGTCGTCTAGCCCTTGTCGCGTTCGGCCTCGAGTTCGGACAGCTGCTCGTTCGACCAGATCTTGCGCGTGAACCGCGGGTTCTTCGACGACATGTCGATCTGGTAGAGGCCGCCGCGCTCCGGGGTCGGGAGATCGAGGATCTCGCAGAGGTTGGCCGCGAGCCACCGTTCGATCTTCAGGACGACCATTTTGCGACGGAGGCGGCCCTGCTCGTCGCGGTTGAGCACGGTCGGCAGGGTGTTGAGCGTGAGGATCTCGTCGATGGCGGTGTTCGCCATCTTCTGGCGTCCTTCGTCGCTCGCGTAGAAATGGGTCACTCCGAAGACCAGACGCCCGGGGCGGATCGTCTTCAGGAATTGGCACGTCTTCACGACTGTGGATCCGGTACGGACCATGTCGTCGAAGAGCACGATGTCGTGCCCGTTAATCTCCTCGAAGGTCGTTTCGCTGTCTTCGTGGAGCTTGATGCTCACCTCGCGCTCGCCCGTGCGCTCCTTGTCGAGAAGAACGAAGCGCGCCTTGGGGAGGTTCAATTCCTTGTACATTCGCTTCACGAAGTCGCGGGCTCCCTGGTCGGGAGCGCAGAGTGCGAGGCCTTCGCCATCCGAGCCGTAGCCGACGATGTCGGAGTTCCGGAGATAGTTGGCGTAGAGCGCGTAGGGCATCAGGTTGTGGAAGCGGCCCTCGAAGATCTCGCTGAAGACGGCGCGGACCGCGGCCGAGTGGTTGTGGACCGTGATGACCGTGTCGACCCCCGCGAGGTCGAGCATCTGGGCGTACAGCATGGCCGTGAAGAGTTGGCCGTCGAACTTCTTCAGGTCCGGAACGCTGCGGCCGGCCTCGCTTTCTCCGCGACGACGCGGCCCGCGGTCCTGGGCGCTGTAGTAGAGATCGGGTTCGACCAGCACGACCTCGCGCGCGCCGTTCTCCTTGGCCGCACGGGCGATCAGGAGATTCCGCATGGCCAGGTTCTGACGGGTCACGGACCGGTTCGTCGTGCTGACGATCACGACCGTCTTGCCGTCGAGTGCGTTGCCGATCCGGGACAGGTCCTGCTCGTCCGAGATGAACCGTGGGCAGAACTCGGAGTTCGCGAACGTCTTCATGCTGATCAGGTCGGCGATCTCCTCGCCCTGACCCAATGCGAACGCGACATCGATCGCGAAGGGGTCGTCGGAGCAGTTCCCGACGACGATGACGTCGCTTTTTTCTATGGCCACGGGGGCAACCTAGCGAAAGAGGGAAGGACCGGGAACCTCCCCCGGATTCAGGCCCCGCAAGACCGCTTCACAGCCAGAAGCCGGTCCGATACGTTGCTCACGGGTAGCCGACCCGACTCGGCGTGGGATCCGATGAGAAGGGGAACATCATGGGTATGATCGAAGCCGACATCCTCTCCAAACATGGAGTTGCGGAGCTTCCGTGGCACTTGAAGGGCAACTATGCCCCGGTCGAGCATGAGCTCGATGTCCAGGATCTCGAGGTCGAGGGGGAGATCCCGGCCGCGATCGATGGCCGCTACATGCGCAACGGGTTCAACCCACCGAGTGGCTGGAGCGACCACTGGTTCTTCGGCGCCGGGATGATCCACACGGTGGACATTCGCGATGGCAAGGCGTCCATCCGGAACCGATACGTCCACACTCCCGGCTTTACGAAGGGGGAGGGCGCGATGTCGCTCGACCCGGCCGACTCTCCCGCCAACACGAACATCATTCGCCACGCCGGTCGTTACTTCGCACTCGAGGAGGCGCACGGTATCTACGAGGTCGACGCCAACCTCGAGACGATCGGTTTCGAGAACTTCGGCGGCGGTGTCACGGGTGCGTTCACGGCCCATCCCAAGCTCTGCCCGGCTACCGGAGAGATGCTCGCCTTCGGCTACAGCGTCGTCGGGCCGGAGTTTCTCCGCTACTACCGATTCGGTCGCGACGGCTCGCTCGTGCATTCCGAGCCGATCACGCTGCCGACCGGTGTGATGATGCACGACTTCAACGTCACACGGAACAACGTCGTCTGGATGGATCTACCCGTCTGCTTCTCGATGGAGCGCGCGGTGAAGGGGGAGACCCCGTTCTTCTGGAACCCCGACAACGGCGCGCGTCTCGGCGTGATGCCTCGCGACGGCGGCAACGCCGACGTGAAGTGGTACGACATTGACCCGGGCTACTGCCTCCACCCGGTAAACGCCTGGGACGACGGTGACAAGATCGTGCTTCTCGTGTGCCGGACGCAGTCGTTCATGGACGGCGGCTTCGATGACGTTTCCGGGAAGGCCGAGCTGTGGCGGTGGACGATCGATCAGACCGCCGGGACGGTGAAAGAAGAGCACCTCGACGATCGCAAATCGGACTTCCCCCGCATCGACGACCGTCGCGTGGGCCTCCCGAACCGCTTCGGGTACACGCAGCAGCTCGGGGACACGCCGGATAGCCCGTCGATGGGCAACGAGCTCTACAAGTACGACCTCGAGACCGGTCAGCCCGAAATCCACGGCATGGGATCGGTCACCGGGGGTGAGCCGGTCTTCATTCCGAGGTCGCCGGATGCGGCGGAAGACGACGGGTGGGTCATCGTGATGACCTTCGATCCCTCGGACGATCGCAGCCACCTGCGGATCATCGATGCCCAGAACTTCAGTGCGCCGCCGGTCGCCAAGATTTTCACGCCCCAGCGGGTGCCGTACGGCTCTCACGGGAACTGGATGCCGCGCGTTTGACGCGGCCGCTCGCTCAAGTGCAGTTCCCATCGATCGCTTCACGGAGGTCGGTCAGAGCACTCGCGCTGATCGGCCTCCTTGCCATGCTGGCGACGGACGCTCGTGCGACCGACCAGCAGTTCCAGGCCTGGACTCCCGCCTACCTGAACCTGGGGTTCACTGACCGCGTAAACGGATGGTACGAGGTGCAGCCCCGCTTCTCCGAGGATGGGGTCTCGCAGCTGTTGCTCCGGACGGCAGTCGGCTACCGGTTCTACGGGAACTGGTCGGCGTGGCTGGGCTACGCATGGACGCCGTCGCTGCAGCCGAACTTCAACACCGAGAACCGCATCTTCCAGCAGCTGCTGTACGCGGATGATTTTTCGTTCGGACGGCTCACCAGCCGAACCCGTCTCGAGCAACGTTGGATCGGCGGCGCGGATGGCGTCGCGGTGCGCGCCCGGACGCTCCTGCGGGATCAGATCGCGTTCACCGACGACAGGCTGTGGCGCGCGGTGGTGCAAGACGAGGTCTTCGTGAACCTCAACTCCCCGAACGGGGGACCGGTCTCCGGGTTCGATCAGAACCGATTGTTCGTCGGCATCAACTACCTGGTGAACGACCATCTGAACGTCGACGTGGGTTACCAGTTCCAATACCTGAACCGCCGCGAGCCCGGCTTCCCGGACGACATCAATCACGTGCTGCTGATCCAGCTCTTCTTCGACGCGGCGCTCTGACGCGAACGCGGTGATCACCGCAAGGAGGAAGCCAATGAGAAGCAAGAGGCCGAACCGGAACTCCCTCGAACTCGATGACTACAGCGGCCCCTTCCAACCCGACCTCCACATCTCGGACTTCTCGAAAGAGGGCTTGATGAAGCTCGTGGAGGTCGGCGGCTCCATTTACGGTGACGTGAACCGGAAGTGGTATCTCGCCGCGATCAAGCGATTCGGCCAGGAGGTCGCCGACGAGATGCACCACGAAGTGTGGTTCGCGGAAGGAGGCTCCGGCGACCACGAGAACGACGTCATTCCTCGGCTCATGAACTTCGCGGAAGAGGACGCCGAGACCACCGCGATGAAGGTATGGCAGTGCCTCCCTGCGATGAGCACGCGCATGACTCTCCGGTTCGAGCAGAAGGGCGAGAACGAGTGGGAGATGCACACGCCGCAGTGCGACGTTCCCGAGCAGGGCGAGGCCGGTGGCCCGGAGATGCTCGACTACATGTGCAACAAGATCTGCGCGCATCTGGAGCTCTTTGGCTTCCGACACGGCGCAGCTCGCTGGAACGAGAAGATCCGCATCGACCCGATCAAGCTTCCGCCCCGCGCGAGCGCCGACGAGCCGCACTGCCGTTGGTGCATCAAGATGACGGACAAGCGCGTCGACTACGCCGCCGAACCGGGTGAGTACGTCGAGAAGCACGGCCTACAGCGCGAGACCGACGCCGAGATCGTGAACCACGAGGCAGGGAAGTACTCGAAGAAGCCCCGGTGAGCGCTCCCGGCGTCGCGATGAGCGCGGACGAGCGGGAACTCGGCCGCCGATGGGCGTTGGGGACCTGATCGAGATTCGTGCGCCGGTGGCAGGAGCGGTTCCCACGTTCCGGAAAGCGCGGTGGCGTGTGGTCAGCTACCCTGGTTGCACCTGTCGGCCAGCATTTTGGCCAGCGCTTTCAAAATTTCTTGCGCCTCGCCCGTCGTTGCCCTCGGCCCTGCGAACTCGCGTTCCTCGCCGGTGATCGCCAGTACCGCGCGAACGAGATTGTCGCCGAGGTCGCTGATGACCTCGTGATCCCGATTGACGGAGTCGGGCGGAACGGGCGGTGGCGTCGTGATCGGCCAGTCGCTTGCCGCGCGTGCCGTTCGTCGATTGATCACCGGGGTGAACGCCGGAGCATTCGCGTCGCGGTTAGTGAGAGGGTCACCCAGGTCCCACTTCTGTCGCATCGTGGACATCACCGACGTGCCCATCATCGGGTCGTTCACGATCGTGCCGGGGTCGATGTGGGAAGAGATGGCCATCGTGGGAATGCGGATGCCGAGCCGGTCGAACTTGAACCCGAACTCGCCGATCGAGGTGTCCGGCGGGGCGGCCGGGGGAGGCACGACGTGGTCGTGGGATCCTCCGTGCTCGTCGAACGTGACCAGGAGGAGGGTGTTCTCGGCGTGCGAGCCGGATGTGTTCGAGGACCGGCGAATCGCGTCGTACACGTCGTGCAGCAGCCGGTCCGCGGCCGTGACGTACGATCTGGTGTTCTCGTAGTTCTGCCCCAGCTCCGGTATGGGCGCAGTCGGGTGCATGTCGTTGTTGTCGAACCACATCCGTGGCTCGATGAACGAGTACTTCGGGAGCCGGCCTCGATCGACGTCGTCGTAGAAGGCATCCATCGAGGCCCAATGGTCGCCATCGCCGCCGTCGTAGAGGTGGCAGATTCCCCGCCAATTCGTGATCAGCGTGGTGCTGGCCTCCTGAGAGGGGGGCCAGTAGATCTTCCAGGAAACGCCCAGATCCGTCATTCGGTTGAAAATCGTCGGCGCGTTGGTCGTCTGCAGGGGCCACTCCACGCTCGTGTTGAGCATTCCGTACGACTGGCCCGAGTGGAAGAACGACCGGTTCGCGTAGGTGTTCGACGGTACGTCGCAGTGCCACTGGTCGTACACGCCGAACTCTCGCGCGAGAGTGTGAAAGGTCGGAACCAGGTCCGGCGAGAGATATCCCATCACCTGCGCGAGATCCTCGTTCGATGGGACGAGCCCGGACGTCTGCTGATTGAAAGCACTGACGTAGTCCGTGACGAAGCCGTTCATGGCGGGCGTGCCCGCGCCCGGCGGAATGTTGTACGGCGCGACTTGCTGCGTGTAAGGGAGGTTCGCATTGCTCTGCGGTAGGAACTCTCCCCAGAGCTGCACGTTCACGTGCTGGTACTCCTCGCCGAAGTCGACCCGCGGAGTCAGGGACTCCGTCAGTTCGGTCGGCGAGAATGCCGTTCCGTCCGGCGCGTAGTTGACGATGTTCTTTCCGAGCACGCCGTCGAACGACTGGCCGCGCGGCGCACCGTCCGGGCCGTAGAGGGCGCCGAACACCATGTCGAAGGAGCGGTTCTCGAACATGATCACGACCAGGTGATCGAACGAGTCGAGCGCCACGTCGGGCGGCAGTGGAAAGATCTCGGTGCTGTCGGCGCAGCCCTTGGTGCCGAGGGCCATCGCGGCCGAGGCGGTCGCTGTCGCTCGAAGGAACTCCCGGCGGCTCATGCGGTTCATGTCGTGTCTCCCCGTTTCTGCCGTGAGGGGGGCATCTCTACCCGGATCTGGGGTCGGGGCAAGAAGACGACGACGAAAAGATCGAACGTCGGCCGAGGACGAGCCGATCCAGCGACACCCGCGACGCCGCGGTGCTTGAATCCGCTCCCATCGTTCCGCGTGCGCAAGGCCACGGTGGGGGTGACAAGTGCTCGTCAGGAATCCTCGCCGGCCGCCGGACCCTCAGATTCGTCGGTTCGGTCGCTCAGGGACGCTTCCTCGGACTCGGTCGGAGGAGCAGGCAGAGGCGAGAGGACTCGTCGTCGAACCACCAGATGTCGATTCGGCGCTTCTCGGGGCTGAGTTCGCCGAGTCGGAGCCAGGCGGCTTCGTCGGTGTCGAGCACGACGACATGTTGGCCGAGCCGCACGGCGCCGGCGAGCATACGGCCGTACCAGAGCTGAGCGCTCGATCTCGTCTCGGCGATCGCCTCCAGCCAATTCACCAGGACCGTGTTTGACCGCAGTGGCCCCACACCCCAGGCTTGAACGAGTGTCGCCATGCCCGCGCGAAGGCTGGGGGCGGCGACGGCGCGGATAGCCGACATGAAGCCCCTTTTTGGCTCCCATCCGACCTAACGGCGCCTTATCGGACGTATGCGTGCGCCTCTTTCTGCCTCATGGACGGCCAGCAAACGCGCCGGAAGTGTCTCTTATAAATCGACCCCAAAGATCCCGACGTCTTTGACGACGTACAGCGACGTACACACCGAGCTGGCAACTCCAAAGCGCCGCCTCGCTCAGTTTTTGCAGACCAGCTTCTTCGTGCCGATGTCACAGCTCGCGATCGATCCCGCAAAGCTCCCTCCGCCGGTCTCGACGATTGTGAGACTTGCCGGGCCGGCTTGCGGACGAGGGATCGAAAGTTTGTTCATCTGAAGCTTGAAACTGTACTCGCCGGGATTCCCCGTCGGCCGGAAGACGGCCTTGACCTTCTTCTTGTTGACCACTGGATCTTTGAAGACGCATTTGGTCGTGCCCGAGTTCTGGAGCACGCAATCTCCTGGACCAACGCTGCCCGACTGGTTCGTCGTCAGACCGTCAGTCACGGTAAAGGTAAGCCCACTGGAGGGATCGATTCCCTCAACAGTGCCCTGATAGGTCACGCTTCCCGGTTTGCTACCGTCCGCCCAAAGGGTGGCTCGCGTTATGGTGAGCGGCACTGTCGAGCATCCAGATGCAGGCAGCGTGCCGCAGGTTCCAGTGAAGAGTCCAACGGCGGCGCTGGTGTCCTCTGCCCAGAAGGCGATGGACGTTCCGTCGACGGCGGCATCGTTGAGGTCCTCGAAGACCTCGCCGGTGGCCGGATTCGTCGTGCTGACCGTATTCGCGCAATCGGTAAGCGTCCCGTCAGGGTGAGCCGAGACGATCATTTCAAAGCCGTCACCTAATGAGGACTCAAAGTCGACCTGGTTCGTGATGTTCTGATCGAACCCCACCTGTAGGGCAAATCCTTCGGATTCGAAGCTGTAGCCTGGGAGCCCAGGAACCGGATCAGAGGCGTCGAAGACTTTCGTGAGCGCGCCAGAGCAGTCCGTGTAGATTCCTTCCACTCCGTCCCCGAGCGTGTCGTCGTACGCACCTTTGAACGCGACAGCGCCGTCGAAGAGTCCTGGCTCATCGAGGTCCGTGAAGACCGTTCCGGAGCTCGGGTTGATCGATGAGATCGTGTCTGCGCGGGTGCTGATCACACCGCCTTGGACCGTCACTACGGCGTTGTCCGTCGCGACGTCGCAGCCGCCTCCCCCGTCAACGTCCGCATCGGGGCAAAGCGTCACCTCGGCTGCGAGAATCGCGTTGCCCGCTGCCGTCTCTTGTATCGCAAGGTCACTATCTGCGTAGATGATGGTGTATCCCGGGGCGGCCGGAACGGAGGTGGCCTCGGAAATGGGGAGTGTAGCACTGGACGGGTTGAGGAAGTTTTCGTTGAAGAAAATACCCGGCCAGGTCGAATCTTCGTCCATATCCGACGCAAAGGCGAGGCCTGCGATCACGGGGGCCGACACTCCAGCGGCTTCCGTGCCATCTGGCAACGTGTCGCCCTCCGCAATCACTCGCGTGAACGTGATCGGCGAATCCGCCAAGTTTGCGATGTAACTGGCTTCAAAAGTGGGGCCGGGGGGCGACAGCTCGAGATCTGCGCTGAACGCGAGGCGCGTGCCCGAGAGGCTCCACATGAATCTCATTGAGAGGTCCTGCACGACGGCTCCGTCGAGGGTGTCTCCCTCGGAGACGATGTGAATCAGGTTTCCGGGCCCGTCTTCGACCAAGATAGCCTCGGTTTCGTCCCCCCCGGAAGAGCACTCATAGTATGTCCTGAATGCAATGCGGTTTCCCTCGATGGCCACTGAGTCACTGCCCGCGGATGTGATTGTACATCCAGAATGCCCGGGTACCGGCGAGCCTGTGCCGGCTACGAGCCGTAAGGCTCCGGAGGCGGGCGGGACGAAGCTGGATAGCGTCAAGACGAGTGCACAAACAAGGCTGGCCAAGAGAGGGGCGAAGAGCATGAGTTTCTCCAGGGTCTATTCTGCCGGGATGACGTCGGGGCTCGAGAGGACACCACGATCCGAAGTGCGAAGCTATCAGCTCGCGGCTCGGAAGCGAAGGTTTTTTTCAGCAGCATGGCGGAAGGCATATGCCTAAAAATGCGGCAGTCCCGGTCTCGGCCCTCATCACCGGCTATCCGCCTTTGCCCCAGTAGAGAACCCCTACTTCACCGCTTCAAAGCTTTGAACCGGCCGCGGGTAGCCGACATGAAGCCCCTTTTTGGGTCCAATCCGACCTAACGGCGCCTTATCGGACGTATGCGTGCGGCTCGTTCTGCCTCATGGAGATCCGGTCGCACCCACATCGGCGGCACCCTCCTCGGTGGGCTTCGGCTCGACGGGCGGCTGGCCCCGACGGCTGCCGAAAACATCGAGGATCTTCGAGAATCGTCTTGATGACATGGCGACTTGAGTATCCGATGACCGGCGTCAGCTGTGCGGGTCTGTGACCGACCACTCGACGAAATATACGTCTCCGGGACGAAGACCGATCTCGAACTTGCCGTCGCTCGGCGTCTCGACGCCGCGCAACTTAGGAAGGTCGGCGATCCAGGCGAAAGAGGTCGATCGAGATTCCCGAGCTCCCTTCAACACGGGCTCATCATACCCAAGCACCATCGCCGTGCAGCGCCGGTTTTCGCAGCCGGGCACGCGGACGTGCGCAGGAGCGACGGAGGTCTCTTCCTCGATCGGTGTGTCGCTGATCGGGAAGCGCGGGATGCGCCAAATGGCGAGCCGTGCGATGACTTCATCCGACGGCGCCGACCAGAGGTAGCCGATTCGATCTGCATTGGCGGAGCCCAGGCGTACGTGAACCGATTTGAGTGGTTTCTCACTCGCATCGGACGAATGGTCCACCAGGGAGAGTCCGCCGGTGGGCGATAGCTTCCAGTCGAAGGCTCCCGCGACGAGCGAGAGGAACACGTACGACGCATGAGGCCGCATGATCTCGTTGTGAATCCATGGGGCACCGACCTCGATATTTTGATCCACGAGCAGGGCGAGCATCTCGGCGTGCCACGCCGTTGCCCACCGGGTACCTTCGAGCGGGCCCTCACCCGTCGAGTCGAACTCCGAGGCGAGGATCGGGTGGATGCCGATTTCGTCGAATCGCAGGGGAAGATCCAAGCCGGGTAGCTCTGCCCGCAACACCCGGCGTACATTGTCGATCTTGTAGGAAGCGAAGTGGTCGATCGCGAGATGTGGCGTTTCGTAGAGATTGAATGCGAACGCGGACCACGGCGGGAGGGGTTCGCCGGCGTCGAAAAACCTCTCGCGCAGCAAGCGAAGGTATCTGGCGAGATTGTCGGTCGCCGGCACCGCGGGATCGGGCTCGACCACGAACGGGCCCAAATGCACCTGATCCGAACCGACGTAGGGCTTCATCGCCTGCCACGTCCACAGGTATTGGCGAGCATGCTCCACGGCGTCGCCTTGATAACCGAAGTTGCGTACGGATCCGTCGTCGGCCACCCAGCGGCAATTCGCCTCGGAAAAGAACGAGTACCGCGTCCGGTCGAACCACGATTGCTGCGAGAGATGGTGGAAGACTGCGTCCACGTAGGTCTTCCAACCCAACTCGTCGACCACGGGCATCTCGTTGAAGTGGTAGGTGTGGTAATGGCCCTTGCCGCCCGTAAACAGCTCCGGTGCACCGGACAGATTGATCTGCATGCGGAGACCGTTGGCGGCGATCCGAGAGTAGAGTTGGTCGAACCGCTGCCAGTCGAAACGGTCACGAATCGGTGTGTCCTTCCATCCGGGCCCATCGGAGAAGAACTCGTAGTGTTTTGCCCAGCGTCGTTCCTCGCTCGAGTCGCGTGTCGGGTTGTGCCCCATCTGTCCCGCATGGTCTCGTTCGAGGGTGGGACCCCAATTTGCCCCGAGTGAGGAGAAGAGTCGGAAAGTGCGGAGCCACGGAAGAACCCGCTTGGCCCAGTCCGAATCGACTGGGGCCTCCTTTTCTTCATGAAAGCCCGAGTAGGCTTTGAATACGTTTACCTCTTCCCACGGGAGGCCACTCAAGGTGCGCACCCGCGGGTCTTCGTCACCGCCGAGATCGATGTGGAGGGGTTCAGGATGCTTGACGACGATTCTAGGATCCGCCCACAAGAGCCAATCCCCGGACCGGTCGCCGGTCTCGCGGGAAGCCAGGGATACCCAGACGGTTCTGCCGCGGTACGCTGAAAGATCCACGCGCACGTTTCTCCAGCCGGCAAGAGCGTCCTCTCGCGTCAGGCGTTCGAAGTCCGCGGGTATGGGCGGCGTGTCGCGCTCGGCGTCTCCGACGGCAACCCCGAAGTCGACCCCGTCGCTGTTCGCGATCGCAGTGTCTTCCAGCACGACCCAGGTGACGAGTTCGACATCGGTGGTCTCCGGCAATGTCACGCGATACGCCGCGACGCTCGTGCGACCGTCGACCGAAGGCAGGAGTAGAAGAACACGATGTCCAGCGCCGTTCCGCACGACCAGGCCGGAGAGGGGGGCGAACTCGTGACCGTTCTCGAGCGGGTGCAGATCTTGGCAGACGGTAGCGGCCCGCCAGCGGAACTGCAGATCGAGGTCCTGCGAATCAGTGGTGGAGGGTGCTCGAAGCGCGGCTGGGGAAGTCGGAGGAGTGCAGGGCGCAGCCACCGAGTCTAGCCGCCTCGCGGGAGAGGGGGTGGCGATCGGAAGTTCGATCAGCGGCGACGAAGTCGAGAGCGGCTCGCGCGCGACCGCGTCGGGCCCTGGGGGCGGAGCGTCGCCACAGGCTGCCGGCGAGATGGCGAGGATGAAGATCAGCGCCAGATTACAGGCGGCAGATCGTGTGCTTCCGAACTCTTCTGCGGTTCGGACGGTGAGTCGACTGCTGAGCTCAGCCGTCATGCCGCGCGCTCCGACGCCTCGGCCTGGCTGTGGGAGGGGTCGTCGCCCTGCCGGAGGATGAAGCGCGTCCTCAGCTTTAGAACCGGCGCTTCCACGCACTTCCACGACACCACGGAGCACGTGAATGTCATGGCATAGGCTGCCGTCAAGTGCGCGGCCAAGCCCCACTCCGGGAAGGCTGCCGCCAGAGCCTGTTGTATCGGGTGTTCGGGTTCAGCTGAAGTTGGACCAGTTAGGGGTTTGAAATAAGAGACACTTCCGGCCCAACCGGAAGGAGCACCTGATGGGTAAGGCAGAGAGTGCGGAGAAGGTAGTCCGCGACATTCAGCGCAAGACGAGACGCCGTTTTTCGGCGGAAGA
>JAQWRY010000081.1 GCA_029243485.1 Candidatus Binatia bacterium
TGTGAGAGCGGAGGGATACCGCTGGACCAGGCCTTCCCGGGCTGCGGCACGCCCAGCGCGACGGCGTTGCATGCCTGCATCGACGCGCGCGTGAGCTGCGAGATGTGTCGTTTCCTGAACGAGGCGGACGACCTCGTGCTCGATTGTGACCAGTTCGATGACGGTAGCTCGAACGGAAGCTGCGAAGCCGTCTGTGGTGACGGCATCGAAGATGCGGGCGAGGCCTGCGACGATGGCAATATGACGTCGGGCGATGGCTGCCGCGCGGACTGTACGCTCGAGCTCTGCGGCGACGGTCTCGTCGATGCCGGGGAAGCATGTGATGACGGCGGCACTGCGGATGGCGATGGCTGCAGCGCGAGCTGCACCATCGAGACCGGGTTCGTTTGCGCAGGCGAGCCGTCCACGTGTGATGGGATCTGCGGCGACGGACTCATCCTAGGTTCCGAGATTTGCGATGATGGCGGCACGGCAGCCGGTGATGGCTGCGACGACACCTGCAACGTCGAGAGCGGCTTCGCCTGTGCGGGTGAGCCGTCGGTGTGCGACGGGATCTGCGGCGACGGTTCGATCCTGGGAACCGAAGCGTGCGACGACGGGGGCACGGCCCCGGGTGATGGCTGCGACGCCGCGTGCGACGTCGAGACCGGGTTCTCGTGCGAGTCCGAGCCGAGTGTCTGCGGCGGGATCTGCGGCGACGGATTGCTGCGAGGCGCCGAGGCCTGTGACGACGGAGGCACGGCACCGGGTGATGGTTGCGCGGCCGGCTGCACCGTCGAGGTTGGATATTCCTGCGTCGGAGAGCCGTCGAGCTGCGACGGCATCTGCGGTGATGGACTGATTTTCGGAACGGAGGCGTGTGACGACGGTGGAACCACGCCGGGTGACGGTTGCGACGGCTCCTGCCAGATCGAGACCGGCTTCAGCTGCGGAGGTCTGCCGAGCAACTGTGTCGGGATCTGT
This sequence comes from Candidatus Binatia bacterium, assembly GCA_029243485.1. Lineage (NCBI taxonomy): Bacteria > Candidatus Binatota > Binatia (SeqCode) > Binatia bacterium. The sequence goes on from JAQWRY010000081.1 coordinate 964, forward strand.
GGCGACGGCCTCGTGCGGGGAACCGAGACCTGCGACGACGGCGGGACGGCGGGCGGCGACGGCTGCGACGGTGCCTGCCAGGTTGAGCCTGGATACTCCTGCTCGGGTGAGCCGAGTGTGTGTCAGGGAGATTGCGGAAACGGACTCCTGGACGCGGGCGAAGCCTGTGACGACGGGAACCCGAACAACGGCGACGGCTGCACGAACACCTGCGTCATCGAGAGCGGCTACACCTGCGGGGGCGTGCCCAGTGTCTGTAATACGACCTGCGGCGATGGCCTGATCGTCGGCGCGGAAGCGTGCGACGACGGCGGTACGGCTCCGGGGGACGGCTGCGACGCGGTCTGCGGCATCGAAGCCGGGTACGCCTGCGCCGGCGAGCCGAGTTCCTGTGGTCCCGTCTGTGGCGACGGCCTGATTCGCGGCTCCGAGGCTTGTGATGATGGCGGCACGGCTCCCGGCGACGGCTGCGACGAAAGCTGTGGCATCGAGTCGGGCTACGGATGCTCCGGCGAGCCGAGTTCGTGTGCGTTGCTCTGCGGAAACGGAAGCCCCGACGCGGGTGAGGAATGTGACGAGGGTGTCGCGAACTCGAACGCTCCCGATGCCACATGCCGCACCGACTGCATGCTCGCCGGTTGCGGGGACGACATCCTCGACACCGGAGAGGAGTGCGACGACGGCGCGCTGAACTCGAATCTCCCCGATGCGAGCTGTCGACTCGACTGCACCTTCCCGACTTGCGGCGACGGCATCGTCGACGTATTGGCCGGCGAGGAGTGCGAAGACGACAATGACTGCACGGCGGGTGACGTCTGCGGAAGCTGCGAGTGCGGCACCCCGCTCGGGAGCTGGTTCTTCAACGTTGCGGCGGGTTCGAGTGCGAACTGTCCGGCGGATGGTGATCCGGGGTCGTTCCTGAAGGGGCGCGGTCTTCCGACCGGTGGCCTGCTCGGGGCGATCTGCAGCATGACGCGCGGCAACTTCAGCGCGAGCGCAAACTTCGAACTCGTCGGTGGTGTCCCGGATGCGAACGGGGTTGCCGAAGTCGAGTTGGCGGCGGCTCAGGTCGTCGGCGTGCAACAGCCCAGTGTCGCCAGCGACAACTGGATCTGTGTCCGGGTGGAGTCGAACGGTCCCGGTTGGGTGGACTGCGACGGCGGGATGAACGCCGATTCGACCGCAGTCGTAGACAGCAACGCTTCTGCGGCGCCGCCTTTGCCCGAGTGGGATGATCTCTGGTTCACCGCACCTTCCGGGGCTGGGGACTCGGGGGCGGGCGCCGGCATTGCGCCGGTCACCGTGAAGATCATTCAGGGGCCGGCCTCGTGTCCGGGGCCGGCGGACGCCGCGTGGGACGTCATCGATGGCGTGAACACCGCGCTGGCGACGGGCACGGCAACCGCGACGATCAACGATGCGGAGTCGTGTCCGGGTGGCAATTTCATCACCGGCTCGTGTCCGTCGTCACCGTTTGTTGCGTCGCTCGCGGGTACGAATCTCTCGTGCGCAAACTGGACCACCCAGACGAGCAAGTCGTTCGTCGTGCCGCTCTTCCTGCTCGGTCAGGATTTCGGCGAAGCGATCGGTGTGGTCCTGGGCGTCGGTGACATCGCCGTCGCCGCCCGGATCACGACGGATCCGTGATGCGCGGTCGGGGCTTCGTCGGGCGATCCGGCGAAGCCCCGACCGGATTTTTGAGGTCGCCTAGGGCACGAGCGGCTGGGCCGGCACGGGCCATCGCGTCTGCTCAGTTGCGACGTTCGGCACGGTTGCCACCAGGTCGACGACCAGACGAATTTTGGTCTCGATCATCGACGGACTATGGCAGCGAGTCTGAGCGCGGCTAGCTCGTCGTTTCCACGGCTTTGGTCGAACGGATAGATCTTGGCGCGTCCGAGGACAGCCGGTTCCCGGAGCTCCTTCGCTCAGGAGCAGCGGTAGGCGATTTGTACGCCTGTGTGGTTCGAGGGCCAGCACACGGCTTCTGGCTCGGGACCGCAGCTCGGGGCAAATGGGTTGGGGACCTCCGTCCAGAGTTGGGTTCCGGGGCCGAGGCCGTTGGCGGGCAGAAGCGTCGGGCTGCACGAAGCTTCGGGCTCGGCCGGAATGAGAAAAATGAAGTCGATGCGTGAGCGTACTTCCAGCTCGGGAGATTCGAGCCCGGCCTCGGAGCGGCCCGAGGTGCAGCCGATCCCGGTTTGGGGATCGCATTCGGGATTGCCGGCTGCCAGATAGGAATCGATCCAGCCCCGCTGCGTGAATTGTCGATATACGAAGGAGCCGGGTCTTGCGTTCATGTCTCCGGTCACGAGTGCCGCACCCGGAACGTCGTGCGTTCGCTCGATGAACTCCACCATTTGCACGGCCTGGCACTCACGGATGGTGGTAGCCCCCGCTTCGACGCAGGCCGCGGGGCAGTTCTCGCCGCATGGGTTGTTGGCGCCGTCCACACCAGAGGCGAGGTGGGTCGAGTAGACGTCGAGTGGTCCGGTGGGGTGTGCGATGCGTGTCCATAGGACGCTTCGGAAGTCTCCGATCAGGCGTTTTTGTTCGATTCGTTCGACCGGATGACGCGACAGGACCAGTTCGTCGTCGACCTGTGTGAGTCTGGAACCCATGACTACCCTGTAGGGGAACGGGCAGACCTCGGCGGCGGCGCGTTCGATGCTCGCCACACTCGGCGGCCAGATTTCCTGAAGCGTAATGACATCGAGACAGCCGCTGGCGTGGATGAATTCCATCATCAGGTCGACCCGGTCGGCGAGCCGACAGTCCTCGCTTTCGGGGGGGCAAAAGATGCCGTGGAGGAGGTTCAGGTTTGCCGCGGTGACGTCGGGGGCGGCTCGGTTGGAAGCGGATTCGCCGCAGCTTGAAGCCGCGAAACTGATCGCCAGAAGTACTGCCAGGGCATGTACGAATGACATTTTTTTCCTTAGGAACAGCGGTACGCGACCTGGACGCCGGTGTGGTCGGAGGGCCAGCAGATTGCGTCGGGCAGAGGGCCGCAGTTCGGCACGAATGGGTTGGGGACTTCGGTCCAGAGTTGGGTTCCCGGGCCGAGGTCGTTTGCGGGTAGAAGCTCGGGTTGGCAGGAGGAACCGGCGGTGGCGGGTACCAGGAAGATGAAGTCGATCCGCACGCGAACTTCGAGTTCCGGAGACTCGAGGTCGGTCAAGAGTTCGTCTTCGCGTCCCGAGGTACAACCGATACCTGTGTCGGGATTGCACTCGGGGTTTCCGGCCTCCAGGTAGGTATCGAGCCAGCCCTGCCCGACAAACTGCTCGTAGACAAAGGAGCCCGGCCGCGCGTTCATGTCTCCGGTGACCAGAGCCGCGTTACTCACGTCGTGGGTGCGCCGGACGAAATCCACCAACTGAACCGCCTGGCAATCCCGAACCGTGTCGACACCGGCATCGCGACATTCCTGCGGGCAGTTCTCGACGCACGCACTATTGCCCGCGTCCGCGCTCGAAGCGAGATGGGTCGAATAGACATCGAGCGGACCGCTGGGGTGGGTGATGCGCGTGAGTAGGACTCTGCGGAAGTCCCCGAAGAGGTCGAGTTGTTCGGTCTTCTCGAGGGGATAGCGACTGAGCACCGTTTCGTCGTCGACCTGGTTCAGTCGTTCACCCTGAACCGTCTCGTAAGGAAACGGGCAGACTTCGGTCGCCGCCGGTTCGATCAACTCGAGGCTCGGCCGCCAGATCTCCTGCAGGGTGATGACATCGGGGCACCCGCTCGCGCGGACGAACTCCATCATCAGATCGACCCGATCCGGGAGCCGGCAGTTGTCGCTTTCGGGGGGGCAGAAGATTCCGTGGACCAGATTCAGATTGGCGAGCGTGACGTCTGGCTTGCCCGGATTGGAGGGAGATTGGCCGCAGGCCGTTGCTGTCAGAGCCATTGCGACAAGGAGTGTCGAGACGAACTTGGAGGACATTCCCGTGCCTTTTCAAATTTTTTGCGCTGCTGTCAATGCCCACGGGGCGGGCCGTCCATGAGGCAGAACGAGTCGCACGCCAACGTCCGATAAGGAGCCGTTATATCGCCTTGGAGCCAAAAAGGGGCTTCATGTCGGCTATCCGCTGACGGCATCTCTGGAGAACCGGAGGATCCGCCCTCGGAACGATCTGCCGGACGTATCTATGTAGTAGTGCGAACCATCCGGACTGGGGGTGTGCGCGCCGAGCGTCGGTGACACCGGAAAGGCGACCCCTTCGACGTAGCTAGCGACGAAGGACAGCACCCCCGTTCCCCCGTCCCTCGAGAACACAACGACCGTGCTGTCGAGCCCCTGGCTAAGGACGTACACATGCGCCCCGTCGGGGCTGACGATCACGTGGCGAGGCGCCTCGAGCCCCGACACGCCGCCGACGCCATTGGTCTTCGAATCCACGAGCGACAGCGTGGCCGCGTCTGCGGGCAACCCCGCGAGAAGTCCGATCACCAACGTCAGTATTATGCGCACGAGACTGCCTCCTGAGATTCCAAGATCACGAAACGCCGAACCGTCCGGCGTGCCATGACTCAATCGAGAATCGCCGTCCCGCGAAAGAGAGCGGTGACTCGATGCGAAAGACCCATTTGCCATAGATCGCAGCCTCGAAACAGTTAGAATTTCGGGTTCCAGCGATCGTTGAGGGGGACGCTCAGCCATTCCGGGTTGCCCAGCTGCGATCCCGAGCCTAAGTTCATCGGGCCACCAAGGGAGACTGGACCATGACAGCAGGATCACTCAACCGCGTACTCGCCGCAGTACTTGCTTGCGCTCTCTTCACCGCCGGCTGCTCCGGCGACAACGGGAACTCCGGGAACAACGACAGCACCGGACCAACCGAACCGACCGACCCACCGACTGACCCGACCGAACCAACAGATCCGATCGACCCTGGTGGACCCGGCGGGGACCGCGCCTACTACATTCTGCCGCCCGGCAACTACGGCGGCCTTCCCGTCGGTCCGCACTCCCTCGACCAACTCGCGCTCTACGATGGCCTCACGCCGCTGCGCGGCAACGTCACCGATGCCGACATCGAGGAGTTCTTCCTGCCGCAGAACCTCGCACCGATCGGCGAAACCAACGTCATCGACACCGGCCGCAGCGGCCTGACGCTCGCGTATGACGAGTGGGGCATCGCTCACATCACCGGCGAGACCCGCGAAGACGTTGCGTTCGGCGCGGGTTGGGTGACCGTCCGAGACCGCGAGCTGCTCATCAACTTCGGCCGGGGGCCTGCTCGCGCCGCCGTGATCGACATCCCCGGCGTCAACGCCTTCTCCTTGGTCACCAGCGCCACCCCCTACGTGCCGAGCGCGGCGGCGGAACAGATGGTGACCGACCAGGTCGAACGGATCCGCACCACCCTGCCCGAGGGTGAAGAGATCATCACCGATGCGCAGGCCTACGCCGACGGCGCCAACGCGTACCTCTTGGCGAATCCGAATGTTGCGCTCGAGCCGTTCACCGTCAACGACATCATCGCCACCACCGCCTTCATCGGTTCGATCTTCGGCGCCGGCGGTGGCGGCGAAGCAGGAAACTCGGAGTTCCTCTCCCAACTCCAGAACCGACTCGGAGCGGATCAAGGTCGGGACGTATGGGACGACCTCATGCAGACGAACGACCCGGAGGCACCCAAGACCATCGAGGAAGAATTCGCGTACGGCACGTTCACCGGAGGCGAAGTCTCCGGCTCCGTCGTCCTCGACGAGGGATCCATCATCTCGCTCGACCCGCGCGACCCGCAGCCGGGTGCAGCGCCCGGCCTCGGCCTCGGCGACGTCGGCTTCGTCGAGGCGGCCGGCGATCCACCGAGCCGCAACGCATCGAACTGGCTGATCGTCCCACCCGAGGGATCGAAGCCCGGCAATACGCTCGCCGCCATGGGGCCACAACTCGGCTACTACTACCCCGGGATCGTGATGCAGATTCATCTCAAGACCCCGGAGTGGGAGGCCCAGGGCGCCGCGGTTCCCGGCCTGGCGCACTACATCCTGATCGGGCGCAGCGAGAACTACGCGTGGAGCCTCACGTCGGCCAACCAGGACGTGCGCGACGTATTCGTCGAGGTGCTGTGCGATCCCGGCGGGTCGACACCCACTCGCGACACGGGATCGTACCTGCACGATGGCGAGTGCATTCCGTTCGAGATCTTCGACGCCGGCACCATCGGCGGGACGCCGATCATCTACCCAACCTCGGTGCACGGTGCCGTCATCGGCACGGCGACGGTGTCCGGCGAACCGGTTGCGCTCACCCGACAGCGGTCGACCTTCGGCCGCGACGGATTCAACCTCGCCGCTCTGAAGGACATGACGGAAGGCGACGCCGAGACTCCGGAAGCCTTCTTCCAAGCGGCCAACAAATTCGGCTTCACCTTCAACTGGGGCTACGCCAACCGCGACGGCATCGCCTACTTCGCCTCCGGCCTGCTCCCCGTTCGCGCCGGCGGCCTCGACCGACGCTTGCCCACGATCGGCAGCGGCGAGTACGAGTGGGCGGGCTTCCTCAGCCAGGCGGAACACCCACATGCGACCGGACATCCGAACGGTCGCCTCTTGAACTGGAACAACCAGGCGGCACCGGGCTGGATGCACGGCGACACCACGCTCTTCGGCTCACATCACCGAGTCGAGAATTTCGATCAATGGCCTGACACCCCTGAACTCGCCGACGTGGTGTCGATCATGAACCGGGCCGCCACCGAGGATACGCGCGCTCTGGTCTGGCTGGTGGTGACCGAGATGCTCTCCGGTAGCGATGCGCCGTCGGACCTCTCCGGCCAGGTCATCGACATCCTCGACGCATGGCTGGCGGACGACGCGCCGCTGCTCGATGCCGACGAGGACGGCGACTACGACGAAGCCGGCGCAATGATCGCCGGACAACTGTGGGGCCCCGTGCAGACCGCCACCCTCGCACCCGTCTTCCAACCCCTCTTCGACGACGGCATCGGCCTGCGCGGCATCGACGAGACGTCGATCGTCGACAAGGACCTGCGCACCCTGCTCGGCCAAACGGTTCAGGGACCCTTCTCGACCTCGTACTGCGGTCTTGGTGACATTGACCGCTGTCGCGCCGACCTCTGGGCCGCGGTCGACACGAAGGTGACCGAACTCGCCGCCGAGTTCGGTGACGATCCGACATTGTGGCGTCGCGAAGGTCGCCGGAGCGGCTTCACGCCGGGCCTGATCCCCGACACCTTCCGCTCGACGAATCGGCCGACCTTCCAGCAGGTGATGGAGTTCGCGCAGGGCGCGAACTGACCCCAGGGCGCCGGGCGTAGCTACGACGGACGACGCGAGCCATCCAGACTAAACTCGGCGCACTGCCGATCCGACGCTCCGAACTCGACGGAGACGGCGAGGGTGTGTTGGCTCGCTTCGTCGAGGGTGATCGGGTTGAAGATTCGCACTGTGGCACCGGCGATGCTCGGGTCGGACGGAGATCCAGGCAGCGGAGCTTTGATATCGTCGTCGCGAATCCGGAACGTGACCTTCCGCCGGTTCGGGTCGCCAGGGTCACCGATCCGGAGTTTGTCGCCGTCCAGGGGACCGGCTGTGCCAATCAGACCGCCGAGCTTGACCACCGCGAGCTTGGACCGGATGGTTGGTCCCATTTGCCTGATCCCGAAGTATCCTGCGGTGATGTAGTCCCCGGACGGATCAACGGCGAGGCCTAACGCCGCGTCGTAGTCTGCGGCCGACCCATCGATGTCCCGGCGCCACGACACCGCACCCGTAGCTCTGTCCACCTTGAGCATCACGAAGTCGGAATCGGAAGCGATGCCGCCCCCCGCGAGCCCGGCCGCGAACACATCGCCACTCCCGTCGATCGCCACCTGGAAGGCACCCGCCTCGTCCCCGCTTTCATAGCGCCAGACCTCCGTGCCGGTACTACCGTCGTATTTGACCAACGCCGAGTCGCCGCTCAGCCGTTCGACCACGATCACGTCGTCTCCCGAATCGATCGCGATCGCCGTCGCTTCAGAAAATCCGACGGCGGGATCGCGCTCCTGGCGCCAGAGCTCGATACCGGTCGAGCCGCTGAGCTTGATGACCAGCAAATGGTGACTGCCGCCCACGACGTCGAGGCGTCCGGCGGCGAACACATCCGCGGCCGTCCATGAGGCAGAACGAGCCGCACGCCAACGTCCGATAAGGAGCCGTTATGTCGCCTTGGGGCCAAAAAGGGGCTTCATGTCGGCTATCCGCGACTTTTCCGCTCGGCTTTTAAAGCCTAAAGTGGCGGGGGCAATAGTACTATTGACGTGATTCCAGATTTGCTGTGGGTAGATTGGAAGCGGCTTCGACTCCGTCCTTTACTGAAATCAGAGTAATCACATTGTTTTACCGGCGACCTATTAGACAAGGGAATCATTAAGATGCCTCAGTACCTAAAGCCATCCGGCTCTTTTTTTGTCATGCTGGTATTCTCGGCGCTCGCTCTAAGCTGCAGCGATGAATCCTCGGTCGCTGGGGCGAATGCTCCTCAGAAGGTGGCTGTTGCGGAACCGGCGCCCGGCGTATCGGCTACTTATGCCAGCGAAATCCAACCGATCTTCAACAATCGCTGTATTGCGTGTCACGGCTGCATTGGTTCGCCTTGCAATGTGAAGCTTTCTTCTTTTCGTGGCGTCGAGCGAGGAGGCTTCGGGACGAACCCCTATTCTCTGCATTTTGATGATGTTCCGCGAACAGGGATGGACGTTCACGCGACGACGAAGGCGTGGCGCGAGAAAGGTTTTTACCCTGTGGTGTCGCGGGGGGGCAGTGCCATTGAAAATCTAGCGGGATCGATGATTACACAGCTTTTGACCTCGGGGCAGCAGAACAATCAGCCGGGTTTCTCACGGAAAGCATTGATGTCGACGTATGCCCAACGTTACAAGCATTCCTGTCCTAGTACATCCCACGCCCTTGCGTCGCACCTGACCGACAATCCCGCCGAGGGTATGCCCTATGGGCTTCCGGCCTTGGATGAGTCGCATTTAGAGCAGATTAAACAGTGGGTCTCAGCCGGTTCGCCTGGACCCACTGAAGCGGACCTTGCAAAGGCCTCGGCTCTGTCTAATCCGGATATCGTCGCTCGTTGGGAGGTATTCCTCAATCAGCCCGATGCGCAACACCAACTGGTTTCACGGTACATCTTTGATCACGTCTACCTCTCGACTCTTGCGCTGGATGAAAGCCCGGGCGAAGTCTTTAAGTTGGTGCGCTCAAAAACGGCCGGAAACACGCTCAAAGACGTCGCGGCGGGAAAGCCCACTCCGAAAGTCGTAGTTATTGATACACCTCACCCCTATGACAACCCAATGGCCTATGCGGGTGTGGACCATTTCTATTATCGACTTCAGAAGATGACATCTCGACCCGTGCAGAAAACTCATTTCGTCTGGCAGCTTGGGCAGGACGATATTGCCCATTTAGAATCGGTATTTTTTGACCGGGAGTGGGCCAGGGCTAAAGGCTTTAATGCGCCCTGGGACGGCGGCAATCCGTTCGTCATGTATGAAGCCATTCCCGCGAAGTCTCGCTATCTCTTCCTGATCGAGAATTCGGCTGTCATCGTGGGCGGCATTACATCGGGCCCGGTCTGTCTAGGGCAGGTCGCTACCTACGCGGTTAAGGATCAGTTCTGGGTTTATTTTATGGACCCGGATCATGATGTATCGGTGCTCGACCCACAGCTCGGGCTCGGCGACTGGGAGGCTTTAATGGACCGTTCGCCTATTGGCAATGAAGCCTATGAGAGCGCATATGGGAAGGCGGTGGAGCGGCTCTTTCCGGACGGCTACACGATTGATGCACTTTGGGACGGAAATAAGACAAACAAGAACGCCTGGCTGACGATCCTCCGCCATGAAAGTAATACGTGGGTCATGACAGGGCGGCAGGGGGGCATTCCGCGGAGCCAGTGGGTCATGGGCTTCAGTGGTTTTGAGCGCATCTATTACGACACCGTGGCGCACTTTGAATACTGGGGAAGTGATACGGGAAAGCTTGAGACCGTAGGCTTCTTTAATTTCTTGCGGCAGGAGTTTGAGGACGACTTTCTCTTATTTCTACCTAAAGACGTGCGTGGAAAATTCCGTGAAAGCTGGAGCAAAGGGGTTGGCGATGTGGGGCTTCACCTGACAAGCTTCGGTACAAAAGACCAGCCATCTCCAATTAAGAACAATGATCCCGCCCATCCGCTTTTGGGTATAGTGAGCAATATTGAAGCTCATATGGGCTCCACGATTACTGGGCCCATCGATCACCTCAACCCTTGGGTCAAGAAGCCTTACCCTCTTGAGAAGGGGGTTTCTAATTTCGACGAGTGGGTCGAGGCCATCTCGACGATGACCGTGACCACCGACTATAAGTTTCCGCGCTACATGCCAAGCATGATCGTCATGAAGGTCAAACAGGGGGAAGAATCTCGTCTTTATACCTTGGTGCTGAACCGTGTTTATGAAACTCAATATACGATTCTCTTTCAGAATGGGGTGGAACTTCCCGACCTGTATACCATGAGCATATATCCGGACGTGGTGGGTGGCTTCCCTAACCTCTTTATGGAAATCGACGTTGAGCAAGTGCCCGCTTTCGTTCAGCAACTACGCGACGTGCAATCGATGGCTGATTTCCTCGAATTTCGAGATCGCTATGCAGTACTGCGCAACCAAGCTAATTTCTGGTCGACCTATGATTGGTTCAACGACTGGAATTTCACCCATCGAAAGCAGGATGCCGGCGTGTTCGATCTTTCCTATTATGACTTATTTGATTCAGTATATTGACAGCCTGCAGCCGTCGTGGGCCGGCTATCTCGCTAGCTAAAACAGAAACCGGGGGTATAGCGGGGCATTGTCAACTTAACTGCATAGCTGGTGTGGAATCGGTGTCGGTAAGTTAGCTAGCAAGGCCGGCGAAGAGTGAGTCTATGAATACATACAAGCGCCAGCGACTTTCTCCCGGATATCATCAGCGAGGGTGCAGCTCATAGTGACGTGAGTCTGGATTCATCTGATCTCAAAAAGTTATCGTTCCGATGTCTGCGAAATGACTCAGAACTCGCGAGTCCCCCAATGCTTGACACCCGCGCGCGAGTGTCGCCAAACGCAGTATCGCGGCCGCATCTCTGAAACGTCGCGGCGGTTCCGCCAGAGGCTCGTCGGAGAGATCGAAGGTGCCAAAATGGATACCGAGATCGGTTTTAGCGCGTAAATGCAGTGCGGCCTGAAATGCCTCTTCAGGGTTCATGTGCGACTGGCGCATCATGACTCGTGGTTCGTAGGCGCTCATGGGAACCGCCGCCAGATCAAATGGCCCAAGCTTCTATCTAATTTCCTCAAAGCCGGTGAAATAGCCAGTATCCGTCCATGAGGCAGAAGGAGGCGCACGCATACGTCCGGCAAGGCGCAGCCAGGTCGTCTTGGAGCCAAAAAGGGGCTTCATGTCGGCTATCCGCTCTTCCGCCGAAAAACGACGGCGTGTCTTGCGCTGAATATCGCGGACCACCTTCTCCGCGCTCTCTCCCTTACCCATCGCGTGCTCCTTCCGGTTGGGCTGGAAGTGTCTTTTATTTCAAACCCCTAACTGGTCCAACTTGGGCTGAACCCGAACAAACGCCCGCGGCGGAAGGTTGCCTGCGCGTTGCGATCCAGAAGAACTGAAACATCGAGCAATGGGTGTGGTGCTCTCAGGTTCCCGAGAGCAACGACTCCTCGTTCCGACGATCGTACGACGAAAGCGAGCATGATCTGCCCCAAAAGCATCGCTACGAGGAGCGAGCCTCGCCTACGTTGACGTCGGTTCTTCGCAATCGCGCGAGAAGCGTAGCCGTCCCGCGTCACCGGGAGCATGGGGTTGGGCAGTCCACCTTCGGTTCAGGTCGGTCTTCAACACAAGAGGAGCGCCTTCATGAAATTCCGAATCCGTTGCGGCTGCCATGCAATCCTCGCCGCGATCGTCTTGATAGCGGGCGCAACCGCGTCGGTCCCGACGTCGATCGGCTTTGCGGCTGGAGGGACCGCCCAGCTCATCATTGGCGAAGAAGCACGCCGGGGAGTCCGGGATCGAGGCGTCAGGGACCGGCTGGAGGAAGAAATGAACGCCTTCCAGCACGGGACGCTTCACCCCGATCTCTATCGACAGGCGTTCGAGCTCATCAATGCGCCAGACCCGGCGTGTGATTGTACCGAAGATAGACGGTCGAGTGACGACGGCCATATCCGGAAGCCCAACCCTTGTGGGGAAAAAGTCGATGGTGCGTGCGAATCGCCCGGAGGCGAAGAAGCGGAACATGTCCCGAATTGGGTGAACACGTGTCTCGAGGCAATCGATCTCGATGATCGGAAACACAACTTCAAGAAGTTGGCTTTCCTCTACGGTCCGTCACTCACATCGTTACGGACGCCTACTATGATAGGGCTTCGTCAACGAGGGAGTCGACGGGGGCGCCGGAAGCATTCCAACCAGGTGCGATGGATCAAAGGAAGGGGGCGGGCCAATCTCGACCGAGCGGAAAGGCGTCGCTGCATCCGAGAAGTTCGCCCAGAAGTATTTCGTTTAGGTCAGGTTTCTCCTCATTGTCTTTCTGCTATTCGACGCTGATCGTGATTGTCTGCGTGCCGTCGAGTTCGAAGCGATCCGGCGTCGCAAAGGCATTGAGCATGTCGTTGAAGCAGGTCAATCCGACATCGCCCTCGACCATGTAAGGGCCCCCCGTCGGCAACCTATCCCCGACAGTCGACATAAATGCCTCTTGGAGCCCTTCGCTTGCCTCGTCACAGGGAACATTGACTAATGAAAAAGCGTTGCTGAGCGTACCGGACCTCCCGCAACCTTCGACGGACAACTCAAAAGCCACGTCGACATCGCACTGTGTCGGGTTGGAGGGGTCTGGCTGGATGCATGCGTCCAAGACGCTCTGATCCGCTGCGACTTCAATGGCACCGTCTTCACCACCGCAGCTCGGTCCAGGAGCCGGACCGGGGCCATCACCACCGCCGCAACCTATGGCGACAACGAGGTTGAGCGCGAGCACCGAACGGAGAACACGTCGGCTCCGGAACGAGGAGCTGAGCTGCGGGAGCGTCATATCCAATCTAGCCTTTCAGTCCGGCGTGCTCGGGCTTCTGTGATCGCCAATGACAAGTCAGTGAAGCAAGACCCGGGTCGCACGAACGTTTGTTCAAGACACGCTGCTCACAAGACTCCATCCATATCAACCCAACGCGACACGAGGGATCCTGAGCTCCCTTTTTTTCTTCGTGCGACCTTCCATCCTCAGTGAACCTCCCCCAGCATCGAGGGAGAAGGACTAATGCGCACCTTCGCCACGCTGTTGCTCGTCCTCGTCGTCATGTCACCGACCTCAAGCTGACCTGCCTGCCCGATTGGTACTGCGCCCCTCCGGGCCGACTGAACGTGCGATTCCGCGTCGATTGAGGCCATCCACCCGTGGCAATAGGCGGGTTCGTGGTCTGAGCAATCAGGACACCGATGCAGGGACGCTTCCGGAAGCAGAAACGAAATGACGGAATGAATACTCGTGGCCAACTACGCCACCGTGCGCGGGGGGGCCGGCTGCGGGGAAAACAGCATATGCCTCGGACCGCGAGGCCGAGGGCACGGCGGTGACGGCGCAGCCACGAAAGCCAAAGCGCGCGGGGAAACAGCATCCGGAGCAGCGCGATCGTCATGGAAGCGATCAGGAGCCGCGCGGAAACCTCGCCGCTTCCGTGAAGCATTTCGGCGGGATGGGTCCCCGAGACGAACACCCGCCAGCACATGGCGATCGCCGGAAGAACGAGAGACATCCAGAGGGCCCGGGAAGCCAGGCCGCGATGGGTTTTTGTCGTCTTCGTCACCGCGGGCCGACCCACTCGAGAAGCGCAGGCGTCACGGGAAAGCGACCTAACATGCTCGGAGCGAGCCCCAGAACTCCCAACGTCCGATACGGCGCCGTCATGTCGTCAAAGAAAGAAAAGGGTGCTTCCTGTCGGCTATCCGCCCCCAGGCACTGCCGCGCCCGCTAGCTTGGTCGACCGCCTCGCCCAGGAGATTTCCGCCTACGCCCTTACCCATCTGCGCGATACGATGGCGCGGCCCGAAAATCAGGAATACGACTTGCCGCTCGTCGTCGACTCCGGGATGAGGACTTCTCTTGAGCGTCGAAGTTGGGGGACAGATCGTGGCGGATAGGAAAAACAAAAGTTTCGCCTCTCGTTTGCCACATAGAGAACGTATCGGGCTTTGGGAGTTCGCGTCGACGACTCCTGGAGAAACATGACCGACCGATTTTCCCGGGTCGCGGGTTCGCCGCCACCGACTGAGCCTGGCGCGAGGTCCAGTTCTCGGGGGCAAGCCGCCGCGACACCACCGCCGAGCGGTTTCCGATTCTCGATCAGAACGCGGGGCAACCCCCCGGCTGCCAGTTCGTGATGCCCTCGGCTTCCGCCACGCACGAGTTCGAGTAGGTTTCCCCGTCGCAACCGCAAACCGGGTCGAAGTTGTTAGGGCAGACCCGACCGCCGTCGACCAGCGATGGGTCGAAGCACACCGGCTCCGAACAGGAGCCCGGCTGCCAGTTCGTGATGCCCTCGGCTTCCGCCACGCACGAGTTCGAGTAGGTCTCCCCGTCGCAACCGCAAACCGGGTCGAAGTTGTTAGGGCAGACCCGACCGCCGTCGACCAGCGATGGGTCGAAGCAGACGACGGGGGCCTCATCTGGCAAAAAGAACGACTCGGGCAACGTCACCGAAGCCAGCAGCTCCCACTGCTCCCCCGGGCAAGGCGCGGCCGAGCAGAGGTTCGAGCTGTAGCAATCGAAATCGAGGTCCGTGCCGTTCTGCGCGGTCTCCTCGCAGTAGATGAAGACCGGCGGGCCCCCGGATGGGAAGAACACATTGCCGGTGACGGAGCCATCGACGAGATTGCGCGTGATGGCCCAACGCTCCGCGCCGACGTCCTTGCTGATGAGGGTCCGCGCGTCGTCCGGTGTGAACTGTAGCCCGGACTCGCGCGTGGCCTGAGCGGCAGCCTCCAACCCGCCGGCGGCTTCGACGACTTCAGCCATCACGGCGTCCATGGCGGCCTCGAGTTGTGCTGCCTCGACGGCTTCGGGCGGCAGGAAGAACGACTCGGGAAGTTCGACGTCCGCCAGCGGAACCCACTGATCGGCCCCGCACGGCGCCGCGATGCAAACATCGGCCGAAGCGCAGGACAGCAGCAGGTCCGCCCCCCGCGTGCCGGCCTGCTGACAGAAGACGAAAAGAGGATCTCCACCGGTCGGGAAGAAAACATTGCCCGTCACGGTAAGGTCGTCGAGGTTGCGGGTAATCGCCCAACGCTCGGTGGAGACGTCTTTGCTGACGAGCACGCGCTGTACGTCCGGCGTGATCTGGAGGCCGGATTCCCGTTCCCCCTGCGCCTGGACGAGGCCGCCCAGAGCGATGATGCCGGCAACTGCAAAAGCCGCCCGAAGTCCGATTCTCTTGAACCTCATACGTTCCTCTTTCACCCAAGCCGGCATGTCTGCCTCCGACCAATCTTTGTCATTTCATCCACACGCCGGAACCATGCTTCATCTGGGAATGCCTCGGAGTCACGGCCTGCGTCCTCCTTGCGTCCGAGAGGCGAACCGTCCAGTGCCGCATGTCGGGCTAGTTCGACTTCGCTTCTTCGCTCACGCGCGCAAACGCGCTGCGAGTCTGTACCGATCACAACGGTCTCGGACAAGCGCGAGCACCAGTAAATCTCGAGTGCTTTTGTTCGAACGTTCGCACGAGGCATAGGAGGGCGCACGCCAACGTCGGTAAGCCTCCGACATTTCGTCAAAAAGCCAAAAAGGTGCTTCCTGTCGGCTATCCGCAGCGGCTTGAATCGGCAGCAATCCGGGAGATTGAGCACCAAAGTGCTGCCGGCGAAAGATCACCCCTCTGTCTATTGTCGCGGGATCTGGGACGCCATAATGCCGCGGGACTGAACCGACGGCCAGACCCCATCGACAGCTCCAATGCTTGACACTCTGCATGCGGGTGATGGATGTTGGCGATCGAGATTTTCCAACCCGCGAGCAACTATGAAAAATTCCAAAGGTAAAGAACAAACACGCGCAATTTGTCGGACCTGCATGATCTCATGCGGTGTCTTCATGGAAATCGAAAACGGACGCGTCAAGAGTTTGATTGGCGATTCTGATGATCCAGCATCTCATGGATACTCGTGCAGGCGTGGCCGCGATATCACGGGGCATCTCTATGGACCCAACCGAATTCTTCGTCCTCTGCAAAAAGACTCGAACGGAGAATTCCAATCCGTCTCACCGCAAACAGCCGTTGCCGGTATTGCCGGGCGACTGAGCGAAATCGTCGACAAGCACGGCCCCGCCTCTGTGGCCCTCTACTCGGGCACCTATGCGCTGGCCCCTCCCGGAGGCATGGTATCCGGTGCGTTCATGAATGCACTGGGTTCCCCGATGTCCTTCAGCTGCGGTTCGATCGACCAACCCGGAAAACTTCTGGCACGTGCCCTGCACGGAAAATGGCACGCAGGCGGTACTGCCTTTGCCGAGGCGGAAACATGGTTGTTCATTGGCACCAACCCCGCGGTCTCGGGCCTTGGCGGCGTCCCCACGATCAATCCCAACTGGCACCTGCACCGGGCGGTCAAACGCGGCATCAAACTGATCGTGATTGATCCCAGACGCAGCGAAACTGCACAGAAAGCCCGGATCCACCTGCAACCGGTCCCCGGCGAGGATGCAATTATCCTGGCCGGCATGGTTCGCCTCGTTCTCTCGGAAGGCCTCGAAGACAAGGACTTCGTTGCCGAGAACGGCAAAAATCTGGAAGAACTGCGCCAACACGTCGAACCATTTACGCCGGAGTTTGTGGAGAAACGCGCGGACATTCCTGCGGATCAACTGCGCGAGGCCACGCGGATCTTCGCCGAAGCCAAGACCGGTGGAGCCAGCGCCGGCACCGGGTCCAATATGTCGCCGCGGGGAACGCTCGCCGAGTATCTTCTGGCTTGCCTGATTACGCTTTGTGGCTTTCGTGCCAAGCAAGGAGACCGGGTCCCGAACCCCGGCGTGCTCGTGCCCAAAGGACCGCGACGCGCGCAACCGCTGGAACCCATGCCCGTTGCCTGGGGCTTTCCGCCCGCCCTGCGGGTCCGCGGGCTCTCCAACACCGCCTGCGGATTGCCAACAGGTGCGCTTGCTGACGAGATCCTGCTCGAGGGCGACGGACAGATTCGTGCCCTGTTCTGTCTCGGAGGCAATCCTCTCACGGCCTGGCCCGATCAGATCAAGACGCGCGCCGCTCTGGAAAAACTGGACCTGCTTGTTGTTCTCGACCCGAAGATGAATCAGACGGCGCGCTATGCGGACTACGTCATCCCACCCAAACTGGTTCCAGAGATCCCGGCGCTGAGCTACGACTTCGAAGAACTCGAAACCCACTCGCCGGGCTGGGGCTATCCAGTCCCCTATGCTGCCTACCGCGAGGCTCTGGTCGACCCGCCCGAAGGCTCCGAGCTTCTCGAGGATTGGGAATTGTTCTACTACCTCGCACGAGAGATGAAGCTGCCCCTGCAGGTCTACTTTGGCCTGCTGCGAGACCCCGGTGACCCCGAAGGACGGTTTGTTTCCCTCGATATGGAAAACAAGCCGACGACAGACGATTTTTTCGAGATGCTCACCGAAGGATCGCGCATCCCGCTGTCTGAGGTTCGCAAGCACGAGGCCGGACGCCTCTATGAGGACCCCGACGCGGTCGTTTTGCAGCGAGATCCAGACTGCACCTCGTATCTGGAGCTCGGCAACCCGATCATGATGGAGCAACTCGACGAAGCTCTCCAACAGGGAGCCGTCCCCGGCGATGAAGAATTCCCGTTCCGGCTTTTGAGCCGAAGGCAGAAACATACCCTGAACTCTCTGGGTCGCGATCAGGCTGATTTGGTCCGGGAGCGCCCTCATAATCCACTCTTCATGCACCCGGCGGATATGAAGAAAATCGGTGCCGACAATGGCAAGATCGTCTCGATCTCGTCGCGCCGCGCCACCATTCACGCGGTCGTGCAGGAGTCGAACGAACTCCGCGAGGGCGTGGTTTCCATGAGCCACGCCTACGGGATCGATCTCGACAGACTGAAGGCCGGATCGGACCCCTCCGAGCCGCAGGAATACTCGATGGGCAACCATACGGGTGCACTGGCCAGTGCGGATCTGGACTATCAGGAGCCCTACACGGGGATACCGAGGATGAGTTCGATTCCCGTGCACGTCACCCTCGGTGACCTCAACTGAAGCGGAAAATACTGCTCCCCGAGCAAGTGCGCCAAGGTTCGCCGCAAGCAAGCCCGCAGGTGTGAAGAATCCGGGAACGGCAGCTAAGTATACTGGTATGAGCCGAAATATGGACAGTACGACCCTCGCGAAACCCGCCAACTTTGCCCACTTTGTCCTCCGTGTCACCGACCTGAAAGCTTCGATCGCCTTTTACGAAAGGCTTCTCGGGATGTACGTCGTCCACGAAGCTCCCTTCATCGCTTTTCTGACTTACGATGCCGAACATCATAGGATCGCTCTGGTGGTCACACCGGTGACCGACAAGGCGCCTCCGGGTGCGGCCGGGCTCGACCATGTCGCCTATACGTTTTCCTCTTTGGGAGCTCTGCTCGGGAGCTACCTGCGGCTGAAAGAACTTGGCATCGTTCCCGTCTGGTCGATCAACCATGGACCGACGACCTCCTTGTACTACGCCGACCCCGATGGGAATCGGATCGAGTTGCAAGTGGACAACTTCGAAACCGAGCGACAAGCGCAGGAGTTCATGTCCAGCGATGTCTTTGCGCAAAACCCGATCGGCGTGGAGTTTGACGCCGACAGGCTTGCTGCACGCTTCATCGCAGGCGACCCTATCGACGAGTTGCAAAAACAGGGCGCAACCGAAAACTAGTCCAGAAACTCCTGGAGGATCCCGTCCTGTCCGAAAACTCGGCCCGCGTTCTCATGCCGCTTCTCGATAGTAGTGGTTCAGGATTCCACCGAGCCGCTCGTGTCGCCGGATGGGCCCGTCACACCTCCCCGGCTCTTCAGGAATGATCACCGCGCTGTCCAGTCCCTGATGGTGACGCTCGCGATGGCAGTGCTCGACGTACTCCCTGACAGCGTGCCGTAGATGCCGCTCGCCCAGTGGAACCATCTTGTTGGAACACTCGAATTTGATCGAGAGCACGAACCGTTCGGCGTAGGCGTTCAAGTTCGGACTTCTGGCAGGCAGCCTCAACGGTTCCACGCCGCTGTCGCGCAGGATGTTGCGGAAGCCCTTGGTGAACAGGGGATCGCGGTCGAGAATCAGGTAACATTTGCCGAGCAGGAACCCGTCGAAGCCATCGGTGAGGTGCCGCGCCATGTTCCTCATCCACGCTTCATTGGGCCGGCAGGCGATGCCTGCGATATAAACCTTGCGCGTACTCAGCTCGATTACGAAAAGGACCGAGTATCGAACCAGCCCGCCGAGCGTCACGACCTCGACGGTGAAGAAGTCCATGGCTGCAAGGACCCCCCAGTGCCCCTTCAGGAACGTCTTCCACGACGTCTTCTTACATCGCTCAGGCGCAGGCTCGATGCCGTGGTCGGTTAGGATCGCGGCGACCGTGGTCCGACCGATCTCGTGTCCCAGGCTGCGCATGACGTCGCGTAGGCGGGTGTAGCCCCAACCGGGATTGTCACGGGCAAGCTGGACCACGAGTGCCGCAGTCTCCGGCGGCTTCGCAGGTCGGCCCGGCCCGCGCCGTGCGCTGCCGTCGTATTTCCTGGCGACCAGCTTCCTGTACCAGCGGAGGATCGTGCCTGGCGTCACCAGACCCGCGCACTCCTGCAGCAGCTTCGTTCCGAGGAGCTTCCCCTTGGCCGCGAGACGACGGCGCTGGTCATCGGCGAGAAGGATGGACCGGCATGCTCGGCTCGCGCAACCGTCGACGGCTCCGGCCGAATCCTGGTCCTTCCGAACGCTCATGCCTCCCCAGAACGGCTCGAAAATCGGGGCGGCCAAGTTTTCGGACAGGACAGGGTCCTACGACTGCGTGAATGAGCGGGCGCACGACGGCCCGGAGAAGGGTGCCGCCCTCAGCCCAGCTCGCCTCGCTTCCTGAGAACCAGCATGGTGCCCGCGAGCAGGAGCAACGCGGCGAGCCCAACCGTGCCGAGCGGTGATAGAGCTCCATGAGGCAGATAGAGGCGCACGCATAAGTCCGGTAAGGCGCCGTTCGGTCGGATTGGAGCCAAAAAAAGGGGCTTCATGTCGGCTATCCGCGACCGTGAAATCTTCTTTGTCTTGAGAGAGGACGGTAGCCGACATCAAGGCCTTTTTTGACCCAGGCCCCTTCTACCCGTCAACTCCCGACGTCCCCGAGAAGCCTCCGCCGGCGGTTTGCAGAACGGCGATGCCGAAGCGGTCAAACCCTAGGTAGCTGCCGCCTTCTACCAGCCCCATGTGGTAACCGAAGTCGTCCGACCCGCAGCTGTGGCCGATGATGATACGGTGCGCGGGCACGCCGGCTTCGGTCAGTATGCGCTGCTGCTGGTCGCCCAGCACGCCGGTGTCGGTGTGGGTGGTTATGGGCGCGCCGGTCTCGACCGACGCCGCGGCGGCGGCCAACAGCAGCATGTGCTCGTAATCGCTTATGGCCGGCTGCCCGGTGGCCACCTTGATGATGCCCGCGCGCATGCCGGTGTCGCCTCTGCCCTCGGTCAGTTCCTTGACGTACATCGCAGCGTAGGCGAGCAAACGTGCCGGAAGTGTCTCTTACAAATCGACCCCGAAGATCCCGACTCAGCCGTCCGATAAGGTGCCGTTAGGTCGGCTTGGAGCCAAAAAGGGGCTTCATTTCGGCTATCCGCATGATCACTGGGAGCTCACGCTCTGGACGATGAACCTGTTCAACGAGGGGTATAACGTCGTGGGCCTCGATATCCGGATCATCAGCGGGTACACCGGCATCAACGGTCCGCCGCGCAAGTACGGCGCGACGCTGCGCTATCGGTTCTATTAAAAGAGACAAGGGGGAAACATGGCTTCGCAACGTGCGCTGATCTTGGGGTTGGGCCTTACGTGTGGGCTGGCATTCGCGACACTCGCCGTGGCGGAGGACGCGCAGACGAGCACGCTGACGCTCGTCGCCACCGGCTTCGACTCGGACGACGGCGAAGCGCTCATCCAGCTCGCGAACTCCCAAGCCGATTACGAGTCCGACGACGAGGGGTTTCGCGTCGCGAAGATCAAGCCGGTCGGGAACAAGGTCGAGACGACCTTCGAGGATCTTGCTTACGGTGAGTACGGGATCAAGATCTTCCACGACGAGAACGGGAACGGCGAACTCGACATCGGCTGGACCGGCCCCGAAGAGGGGTACGGGTTCTCGAACGACGCCCGAGCCCTCATGGGCCCGCCCGACTGGGAGGACGCGAAGTTCACCGTGAGCGAGCCCACTCAGGCCATCGAGATCGAGCTGAAGTAGGTGACTCTGATGTCGATTCGACCGCAGAGAACGAAACGGATAGGAGCGGGAATGCTTGGCCGTCTCCGAACTCTCTCCTTCGCTCTGGTAATCGCGCTCGCGAGCGGGTCCCACGCTTGCGCGCAGGAGAGTGAGAGCTACCACGAGGAGCAGGACGGGGCGCCGGATTACACCGCGGACGAAGAGGCGTGAACGGACCGCCATCCCGGCGGACGAGCCGCGTAGCTTCGACGAGCCGCACGCCGGTATCGAGGTCGTGAAGCCGACGAAGTCTCGCCACGAGGGGATCGGCGTCGAGGAGCTGGTCGTTACCGCGCAGAAGCGCGCACAGGACATCCAGGACGTACCGATCTCGATGACCGCTCTGACCCGCTCCATGAGGCAGAAAGAGGCGCACGCATACGTCCGGTAAGGCGCCGTTAGGTCGGCTATCCGCAACCCGGTCCCTGCCCTTTGCCTCGCGGAACACCCAGAAAATTGATCCCTCAGATAAAACTTAGTACGCGGCTGCAACGATAAGATGCCGAGTTCGATATTCATGTGAGGAGAAAACCGATGCAATCACGCACAAAATATCTATCGGTGGTGGCCGTGACCGTGGCTCTTGCCGCCGGCGGCTGTGGGGATAGCGGTTCCGATGCCGACCCACTGGCCGGCATGCAGTCCAACTTCACGCACAAAATGATGCGCGCGACCGGCGAGAATCCGTTTGCCCAGCTCGGCTACGAATGCCGCGAGTGCTCCTGGGAACAAGTTGAGGCCATCGTGCCACCAGCGGGTTGGACCAAGGGCCCCGCGCAGGTGGTGATTCCCACCGGCGAGATCCGCAGTCGGCCCTCATTCGAAGGGGTTCCGGACTCGATGGATTTTGTGCCCGAGATTCCCGGCAACGAGTATCTGCTGATTGTCAAAAACGTCGACGGGCGCATTATTTAAATCGGCGGCATGGGCGTTGTCGTCGAAGCTCAAGTGATCCGAGACACTCTGCTGCGCTTTCCACCCACCGCCCGCGTTCACGAACTCACCGACCCCGATGGTAGCGTGTTCGTACTCTTTGCTCACGGAATCGACCCGGACGACCCGGATCGAGTCAACTATCTGGATGCCGACGCTCTCTCCTACCTCAACCCTCTCGAGGGTTGGACCTACAGCACCCGCATCATCAACGAGGAATTGCTCCTGGAAGCCAACGGCAGAGCCACAGTGCTGGCGATTCGCGGCGAGAACGAGTCGACCTGGGAGAAACGCTGAGAACTCTCTCGGGCTGCACATGGACTGCGAGCGGATAGCCGACATGAAGCCCCTTTTTGGCCCCAAGGCGACATAACGGCGCCTTACCGGACGTATGCGTGCGCCTCTTTCTGCCTCTGTTCGGGTTCAGAGGCGCCCGAGAACAAGTTCCCCAAGTGCCTCGACGACTGCGAGGCCGCCGTTCGGTGGACAGCCGAGAACGCCGCCGACCTCCGCGTCGATCCGGAACGCATCGCCATCGGCGGCGACAGCGCCGGCGGCAACCTCGCCGCAGCCGTCGCGATCTCCAACCGCGAGAACGAAGGCCCGTTCCTGTGCCATCAGCTGCTCGTCTACCCGGTCATCGACTCGCGCCGGAACACGCCTTCGTACCAGCAGAACGCGGAAGGCTACTTTCTCTCGGCGGCCGCGATGAAGTGGTTCTGGGAGATGTACCTGAATGACGAGTCCGACGGCGACAATCAACTCGCTTCGCCGATCCGCGCCGACGACCTCACGGACCTTCCCCCAGCGACCGTCGTCACGGCCGAGTTCGACCCCCTCCGCGACGAGGGTGAGGCCTACGCTGAGCAGCTGGCGGCCGCCGGCGTGCCCGTCGACAGCCGACGGTGGGACGGGATCATCCACGGCTTCTTCGGCATGGGCGACATGCTTCCCAAGGGCAAGGAAGCCATCCGCTACGCCGCCGCACGCCTTCGGGAGAGCTTCGGCGCCGGCTGAACCGATGACCGCGCTCCGGTCGTGGCCCGTCCACCGCCGGAGCTTCGATCCACCTCTTTTACCCGCCGCAAAACGGCCCGAGACCGACCCGGCGTGCACCCCGGCGTCTTCGGCCCCGATTTCCGCCCCCCCGGCAGGCGAGCCTTGCCTTCCAAGGTGTCTCTGGGACACACTCGCCTTCGGCCACGTTGCGCCCATCCACACGCGGAAGCACAGAAAAAGGGAGTCCCGATGCGCGCCCCGTCCACCCTCATCACGGCCTTTCTCTTCCTCGCCAGCGCACCCTTCGCCGGCGCACAGCCGGCGTTCGTGAACTTCGAGTCCGGCCATGTACGACCGCTCGCTCTCAGTCCGGACGGCGCCACTCTGTTCGCGGTCAACACGCCCGACAACCACCTCGAGATCTTCGACGTGGACGGCACGGGCATCACGCGCCGGACCTCCGTCCCCGTGGGAATGGAACCCGTCGCCGTCGCGGCGCGCAACAACACGGAAGTGTGGGTGGTGAACCACCTCTCCGACAGCGTCTCAGTGGTCGACGTCAGCTCCGTTCCGCCGCGCGTCGTACGCACGCTGCTCGTGGGTGACGAACCCCGCGACATCGTCTTCGCCGGCACCGGCGGCAACCGCGCGTTCATCACCACGGCCCGCCGGGGCCAACAGCGCAACGATGCATCGATCGCGGCTGTTCCCGGCAGCGGCGACCCGCAACTCACGACCGGAGGCATCGGCCGCGCCGACGTGTGGGTGTTCGACGCCACGAGTCTCGGCGGGGCGTTCGGCGGCGTCCCCATCGAGATCAAGACGTTCTTCGCCGACACCCCGCGCGCACTCGCGGTGAGCAACGATGGGAACACCGTCTACGTCGCCGGTTTCCATACGGGAAATCGCACGGCAACCGTGAGCGAGGGCGCCGTCTGCAACGGCTTCGCGACGGCCCTCCCTTGTTCCGGCGACGGCATCACGTCCCCCGGAGGCCTCGCCAGCGGACAGATGCCCGGCGGCAACCCGGGCCCCACCACGGATCACATGGGTGTCGATGCACCCGAGGTCAGCCTGATCGTGAAATTCAACGAGGGCAGCGGCCTTTGGGAGGATGAGCTCGGACGAAACTGGAACAACGGCATCCGCTTCAACCTCCCCGACGAAGACGTGTTCGCGATGAACGCGAACACGCTGACGCAAACCGCGGCCCACGTCGGCGTCGGCACGACGCTCTTCAACATGGTCGTCCATCCGACCACGGGCGACCTGCACGTGACGAATACCGAGTCGATCAACGAGACCCGCTTCGAGGGCCCGGGAATCTTCGGTCCCTCGACCGTACAGGGCCACCTCGCCGAGGCCCGCGTCACCGTGATCGATAACCCGGGCGTCACGAACCCCGCGAGCGTGAAGCCGCGACACCTGAACAAGCATCTCAACTACAACCTGCTCGCCGGAGACCCCGGCTTCGACGCCACGGCGAAGCTTCACAGCCTCGCAACCCCCACGGACGCCGTGATCGACAGCACCGGGACGACGATCTACATCGCCGCGTTCGGCTCCAGCACGGTCGGCGTCCTCGGGACGACCGCACTCGAGAACGACGCGTTCGATCCGACGCTGGCCAGCGCCAGCTACCTGCCCGTCAGCGGCGGCGGCCCGAGCGGTCTCGCCCTCGACGAGATGCACAACCGACTCTACGTGCTGACCCGGTTCGACAACTCGATCTCGGTCATCGACCTGGTCACGAGCACCGAGGTCGACCATCTGCCCATCCACAACCCCGAGCCGGCGGTCGTCCTGGACGGACGACAGTTTCTGTACGACGCCTTCGACAGCTCTGCGAACGGTGAGGCCTCGTGCGCGAGCTGCCACGTCTTCGGCGATCTCGACCAGCTCGCCTGGGACCTCGGCAACCCCGACGACGAGGTCACCTCCAACCCGATGTCGATCAAGCTCGAAGCCGGGGCGCTTCTCTTCGGCAGCTCGCTGAATGGCGGCGCCGACGTGGACGAATTTCACCCGATGAAGGGCCCGATGACCACCCAGACCCTGCGGGGGCTCGCCAACAGCGGCCCCATGCACTGGCGTGGCGATCGAGCGAACGGCGTGTTCGGAATCGGCACCGACGAGCACCTCTCCTTCGACAACTTCCTGCTCGCGTTCCCCGGGCTCCTCGGGCGCGCGTCCGCGATCTCCTCGACCGATATGATGAAGTTCACCGACTTCGCCTTGACCCTCACGTTACCACCCAACCCGGTACGCGCGCTCGACAACTCTCTCACGCCGGACCAACAGGGCGGCTTGAACTTCTTCTCCGGGTCGCGACGCTCCGACGGCATCGCAATCCTTCCCGACCTCGGCTTCACCTGCGAAGGCTGCCACACTCACGATCCGTCACAGGGCTTCTTCGGAACGAACGGAGATGCGAGCTTCGAAAACGAAGAGCAGATCCTGAAGATCGCTCATCTACGGAACCTCTATCAGAAGGTCGGAATGTTCGGCATGCCCGACGTCGGCTTCTTCAACGGCGGCAACAACGGGCATACGGGCGATCAAGTCCGAGGTTTCGGCTTCCTGCACGACGGCAGCGTCGACACGATCTTCCGCTTCTTCGAGGCCACGGTCTTCAACAACCAGAATGGCGTCGGCTTCGACGGGCCGAGCGGGGGCGACGTCAAACGCGCGCAGATGGAGCAGTTCATGCTCGCGTTCGATTCCGACGTCGCTCCGATCGTCGGCCAGCAGGTCACGCTCGACCCCACGAACTCTGCGGTGGCGGGGCCGCGGATCGACCTGTTGATCCAACGCGCCGGTACGTCGTTCATCTCGAAAGAGCTCGGAGGCGCCGTCACCGAGTGTGACCTCGTCGTGAAGGGAACCATCGCCGGTGAACCCCGCGGTGCCGTCCTGAATTCGGGCGGAACGTTCACTATGGACAAGTCGGCCGGCTCCGCACTCAGCGACGCCGCCCTCCGCGCCCTCGCAGCGACCCCGGGCCAGGAACTGACCTACACCTGCGCGCCTCCGGGATCCGGAACGCGCATGGGAATCGACCGGGACGAGGACGGTGAGTTGGATGGCGACGACAACTGCCCCGCCGTGAGCAATCCCGGTCAGGAAGATGCCGACATGGATGGCATCGGCGACGTCTGCGACGCCACCGGCTCGCTCTGTGGGGACAGCGCCGTGAACGGAACCGAAGTCTGTGACGATGGAACGAACGACGGCGGCGAAGGCGAGTGCCTTCCCGGCTGCGGTGGGATCCAGTCCTGCGGCGATAGCAGCGTCGAAGGGACCGAGATCTGCGACGACGGAACGAACGACGGCGGCGAAGGCGAGTGCCTCGCCGGTTGCAGCGGGATCCAGTCCTGTGGCGATAACAGCGTCGAAGGGACCGAGGTCTGTGACGACGGAACCAACGACGGCGGCCAGGCCGAGTGCCTGCCGGGCTGCGGCGGCTTCCAGGCCTGCGGCGACTCGGTCGTCGAAGGAACCGAGGTCTGCGACGACGGCGTCAACGATGGCGGCGACGGCGAGTGCCTCGCCGGTTGCGGCGGGATTCAGTCCTGCGGCAACGGCATCCCCGAGGGCACGGAGTCCTGTGACGATGGCGTGAACGACGGCGGTGCGGGTGAGTGCCTGCCCGGATGCGTCGGTATCCAAACGTGTGGCGACGGGCTGGCCAACGGCGACGAGATCTGTGACGGAGGCGACGACGCGGCCTGCCCGGGTGCTTGCTCGGCCAGCTGCGGCTGCGGTGTGTGCCCGAACCTGCCGGACCCGACGTGCCTCGATGCCGGCAAACACAGCCTCCAGGTCCGAGACAGCACGATCAACGAGCGCGACGTGTTCAAGTGGACGTGGTCGAAGGCATCGCCGTTGGTACAGGCCGACCTGGGCGACCCCATCGCAACGACGAACTACACGCTGTGCGTGTACGACTCGAGCGGCGGCGTCGACTTCCTGGCCACCTCCCTGGCAATCGCTCCGGGGTCCAACTGGACGAGCCAGGAACCGAAGGGCTTCCGATACAAGGACAAGTTCCGCACCTCGAGCGGAGTCTTGAAAGCCCAGGTGAAGACCGGCGAGGTCGGCCGATCGCGCGCTCTCATCGTGGCGAAGGGCGCGAACCTGCCCCTGCCCTCTCCCGCGGGAGCGACGTTCTTCGAGCAGTCGCCGCGCGTGACCGTGCAGCTGCGGAACGATTCAACGGGAACCTGCATGGGCTCCGAGTTCACATCAAACTCGAAGAACACGACAGACGTCTTCAAGGCCAAGGCGCCCTGACCGAACACTCCGATCTGCCTCCTTCGCAGGCCGGCCCTCAGGTCGGCGCGCAGGGGGCAACGGATGTTGCCGTATCGCAGAGAACACACGCTGGCCAGGCCTGATGACCGCGGCACTGTACGTCGTCGCATCGGGAGGATCGGATGCGGACCTCCGCTCGTGATCGGCGTGCCCCACGCGAGGGGATCGCCGTCGGGTCGCGACGAGTACCGCTGCCAACCCGCGGATAGCCGACATCAAGCCCCTTTTTTGGCCCCAAGGCGACATAACGACGCCTTACCGGACGTATGCGTGCGCCTCTTTCTGCCCCTGTTCGGGTTCAGAGAAGGTTGGACCAAATAGGTCGAGGAAATAAGAGACACGCCCGGCCCAAAGGGAAGGAGAAACCAATGGGTAAGGGAGAGAGTGCAGAGAAGGTCGTGCGCGACATTCAGCGCAAGACACGCCGACGATTTTCTGCGGAGGAGAAGATCCGCATCGTCCTCGAAGGACTGCGTGGCGAGGAGAGCATTGCCGCGCTGTGCCGCCGCGAGGGGCTGGCCCCGAATCTGTACTACCGGTGGTCCAAGGAGTTTCTGGAGGCCGGGAAGAAGCGGCTGCTGGGCGACACGAAGCGCGAGGCGAGCGCGCCGGAGGTGAAGGGCCTGCGAGACGAGAACGATCGTCTGAAGCACGCACTGGCCGAGACGGTGCTGGAGAATCGGCTGCTCAAAAAAACGTGCTGGGCTCCGGCTCGGACGACGGTACGTGCGATTGAAGGCGGCGGAGAAGCGCGAAGTGATCCGCCTGGTTGAAGGCTCGGACCTGTCGGTGCGACGCACTCTGCGCGAGCTGGGCGTGAGCCGCTCGACTTTCTACGCCTGGTACGGGCGCTACCGCGAGCACGGGGACGCGGGACTGGAGCCGCGCAAGCCCGCGACGCGCCGCCACTGGAACCGCATCCCCGACCACGAGCGAAAGCGCGTGGTCGAAGCGGCGCTGGCCGACCCGGAGAAGTCGCCGAGAGAGCTGGCGTGGCAGACGACGGACCGGACGGGCCGTTTCATCTCGGAATCCAGCGTCTACCGCATCTTGAAGGCGCATGACCTGATCACGAGCCCGGCCTTCGTGCTGATCCGAGCCGCCGACCGTTTTCGGCATCCAACCAAGCGGCCCAACGAACTCTGGCAGACGGACTTCACCTACCTCCAGGCGGTCGGCTGGGGCTGGTACTATCTGTCCACCGTGCTCGACGACTACTCGCGCTACATTCTTGCGTGGACGCTCGGCACGACGATGAAGGTATCCGACGTGACCGAGACGCTCGACGTGGCGCGAGCGAAGGCCGGGGTGGACGAGGTGAAGGTGGTGCATCGGCCTCGGCTCCTGAGCGACAACGGCCCCTGCTACGTGTCGGGAGAGCTGGCGACCTACCTCGGTCGCCACGGGATGGAGCACTACAACCACCGGCGCTACCACGAGTCACTGGACAACGTGACGCCAGCCGATGCATATCACGGGCGGCGCAACACGATCCTGACGCGCCGCGAACAGATCAAGAAAAAGACGATGGCTCGTCGCAAGCGGCAGAACCTACGAGCTGCGTAGGCGAGCAAACGTGCCGGAAGTGTCTCTAAAAGATCGACCCCAAAGATCCCGACTCAGCTGACGACGTACAGCCCCGCGTCCGTTCAACCTCGGCCTCGCGCCGCCTTGCGATGATCTGCGCGGGAAGGGTCAAAACCCGAACACTTCGTTCTCCTCCGCAACGAGAACGCACTCACCGCGGGCAAACTCACGGCACCCGACGTGCGCTCTGCAAAAAATTTCGAACGCGGCGGTTTTGAAGCGAATCGACGCCAGGTTTCGCAGAAAAAGACTTGTCGAAATTCGGCGACTATTGCAGCGTTCAGTCGGCCGCGAGAGTCGCCCCCCCCCCCCCATTCCCCACACCCCCTGCCCGTGCCCTCGAACTACCGTCTGGCGCACAGGTCGTCTCCCGGGCCCAACGCAGTCTGGACTTTAGCGTTGCACCGCAATGGGAGTCAGCAAAATGGGGATGAGACGGAAAGCAACTCAGGGAATGACCGCGCGGTGCACCCTGTCGATCGCGACCAGGGGGCACACGGACGCAACCTGCAGAACTTTCCTTGTCCCCGAAATCGCAAAGAGTGCGGTTTCAAGACGAGAGGAAAACGGACGTCGATCGTTTTCTGAAAGGAGAGTTAGAATGATGCGAATACGCGCTTTTAAGCTCGATGTGGCCCGATTGGTCTACACGGGTCTTTCCGCTGTCTTGGTACTGGCAGCATGGGCCTCCGTTTCTCATGGAGCCGAAGAACATCCATCTCCACACCAAAACCTCTCGCTCAGCATCGATTACTATGTCGACTGGGGATCGGGAGCCTGCGGGGAAGGCCGCGTCACAAATCAGGGCTCGAGACAAATTGACTGGGAAGTTTGTGTCGAATTGGCCGGCCTGGTGACGACTCATTGGAATTCTCACATGAACGAGGACTGGCGTGCACAATGCCCGCAGAACTCAGGAGGCCACCCATGGAAATTTGTGGGAGCCGACTGGAACCGAACCTTGGGGCCCGGTGCTTCGACGACCTTCGGTTTCTGTGTCGACTGGACGCAACAGCCAGATCCGATCGAAGAAGAACCCGTTGATTTCCCAGTAGATCCGGATGAGGAGGAACCCCTCCCTGCGGATCCTATCTCCCCACCCGACGAGCCCGAGGATCCGGTGATGCCCCCCACGGACGATCACCACGACCACGATCACACGCCTCTACCGGCACCCCCGGGTGACTATGTCGACATCACCACCTGGGGAACCTTCCACGGCT
>JAQWRY010000082.1 GCA_029243485.1 Candidatus Binatia bacterium
GATTACTCGCGCTACATCCTGGCGTGGACGCTCGGCACGACGATGAAGGCGTCGGACGTGACCGAGACGCTGGATCTGGCGCGAGCGATCGGTCGCTTCGTCGAGCACTACAACCACCGCCGCTACCACGAGTCACTGGACAACGTGACTCCAGCCGATGCATATCATGGGCGGCGCAACGCGATCCTGACGCGCCGAGAACAGATCAAGAACAAGACAATGGCTCGTCGCAAACGGCAGAATCTACGAGCTGCATAGGCGAGCAAACGTGCCGGAAGTGTCTCTTAGAAATCGACCCCAAAGATCCCGACTCAGCTGACGACGTACAGGCTTGACCATGCGCACGTAGGAGTCCGTCCAGTGAGTCCGAACTCCGTCGGTCGCGTCACGCCGACGTTTCGTGAGCCGAACGCGTCGGCGAGATGGAATGGACCGAACGGGATCACGCCCGGATCACTCTTCCGCGTTCGTCCGTGTAGAACGTGAAGTGCTCCACCGAGTCGGTGCACTAAATGTCGACGGAGGCGGTCGCGCTGCAGCCGTGGATGTCGGTCAAGAACAGGTTCGCGGGGCCGGAAAGTTCCTTCTCGCAGGTGAAGCAGCCGGAGCCGCTGGAGGACGGTTGCGAGTTCGAGTCATGCGGCGAGACCGCGCTGCCTGGACGCAGGACGATCACGACTCATTTCCTTGTAGGTCGGAAGATCTGATGGGTGGATGCCGCAGCGGCGCCGAGACGTGGCGCCGCTGCGGTCGGACTCTCACCGAAGACCGGAGATCATTTGAAAAAATCGCAGTTCGAGGTCAGCTTGAAGCTCTGCGAGGCTTTGTCCCAGTCGAAGTAGGACTCGACGCAGAAGAACGTGGAGTCGTCCGGCGCGGTGTACTTCATGTTGCTGCACTTAAGCGACGCGGTGGTGGAGTAAAGGCCATTATTGGAGAGATCACAGGTTGACTCGATGGCGGGAAGGATGCCCTGACCCGTGTCGGTTCCGAGGGGCAAAACTGGGTCCGGATCGAGGGAGTCCTTCCACTCTGCCATCTTCGAACGCGGCCACGGGGTCGGGTTGAACAGCTGAACGGTCTGTCCAAAGATCGCGAAGCCACCCATCGTATCCGTGACGACGACCTGAACGAGGACATCGGCGCCGGATGGGCTGCCGCCCTGCGGGGAGTCCGCTACAATGACCGAGTTCTGCTCGACCCAGGTGAGGCCCCAGTTGTAGACGCCGGAGAAGCCCGTCAGAAGCGGTGCCCCGGGGTGGGTTTCCTGCACATCGCCTCGGTCTCCGCAGCAAGGCACCTTGAACTTCTCGACGCTGTCGATGAGTACCGCAAATGGCTGGATGAGTTCCGCGCCAGGAGTCGTCGTGTACACCCACCCCTGAACGTTGGAGATGCCCGACGCGTATACGCTCGGGAGCTCGAGGGTTCCAATGATTTCGGCGCGCGCCGGTGTCGCTTGGAGAGAAAATCCCAAGCCGACCAACGCCAACACCGCCCTAGCCCATGCCGTGATTCGCATGTCCTCGCTATGCAACGATCGGACTCGAAAAGGAAGGGCGTCAAGGAGGATTTAGTCCCCCCCCCCCCGACAGCTCTTCGAGCGCGATCTCCTTGATACGGGCCTCGACGCGGATCCGGCCGGGGCGTTCCCGCAGGCGGATGCGCTCGTTCGCCTCGGGGTCGGCGAAGCCGTCGTCGCGCGCGTCGCGGAAGACCGAGCGCCTGCCGCGGCGGTTGGTCTTCCAGCCCCGCCCCGCGGGCATCGCGTAGCAGGCCACCAATTGCTCGCCGTCCATGAGGCAGAACGAGGCGCACGCATACGTCCGGTAAGGCGCCGTTAGGTCGGATTGGAGCCAAAAAGGGGCTTCATGTCGGCTATCCGCGCCCCCAGGCCGAGGAAGTGACGCGCAACAGGGTTTTATTCACGAGGGCAACGATCTTCGCGTCGCACCGCCGCTCATCGGCCTGGGTCTGCTCGAAGCCGTGGATCCCAGCACCATCAAAGAACTCGCGCGCGAGAGCGGTGGCAAGGTTCCGGATGGGCGCTTTGGCTGGAAAGCAACCGAACCCACGATTCGTGGTCAGATCCTCAAAGCTTTTGCGCTCGATCTCGGAGTTCGCAATGTGAACCTCCCCTTTATCGACCGCATGGAGGAATACATCCGTGGCATCGGCCTGCCGATTCGGCGTCACCCAACCGCCCAGGCCAATCAGCAACCGAACGTCGGCTTACGGCTTCCAGACACCGACACCATTACGGACCCGGATATTCTCGATGGCGAGGCGGCATTCGTAGATTCGGCTTGCGCGAGTTGCCATGTGGCCGAACTACAGACAGCCGACGACTACCCGATCGCTCAGTTTCGCAATATCACGATTCGACCCTTCACCGATTTACCGTTGTGGAACATGGGCCCTGCGCTCTGCGCCGATAGGGATGAAGGAAGTGCGGACCGCTGCGAGTGGCGGACCGCACCCTTGTGGGGTCTGCGCTTGCAACAGCAAGTCAGTGGCCATTCAACGTTCCTACACAATGGGCGAGCGACCACCCTGGACAAAGCCATCCGGCTGCACGGAGGCGATGCACAGGCGGCCCGAGATGCCTACGCGAACCTGTCCGCCTCCCGCCGGATGAATCTGCTGCTTTACTCGATGTCTCTGTGATGAGACAGAGACGCCTTCACCCGTCGGGCCGAGGCCCTCCCTCGCCTAATTCCTGAGGCTCGCGCACTCCAGAAGCAAAGGCTCGACGGCGACCCCCCTGGGCGCTTTCTTTTACCACTACTTGTTGAGAAACGAGGAGAGCAGATCATTCACCCGGTCGGCATCGTCAAGCGGTGCGAAATGTGTGGCACCCGGAAGGATCTCGAGCTGAGAGTCTGGGATCGCACGCGCGAGACTCTCCGTGTGCTCAGGGAGAACCGCATCAAATTCGCCGACCATGACAAGTGTCTGTGCATCGATGGTAGCGAGCTGAGACTCCGTGTACTGGGGCTCAGTCCGCCACATCGTGGTGATCTTTTCGAAAAATTCTGGCCATCGGTCTGGATTCGGTGAAACCGCTTCGTACATAACTCTCATCGGGGCGATTTCTTCCGAGGCAGGGTCGCCCAAGGAATCGCCCAGGCTGTCCTCGACTCCATCAAAATGATAGTTCGAGCCGAATATGGCAATTTTCCCTACGCGTTCGGGAAAGCGCATTGCCATGTCCAAGGCGATTATCCCGCCATCACTCCAGCCGAAGATGTCGGTGCGTTGAATTTCCAGAAAGTCGAGTAGCGCAATCATATCGTCGGCCATGTCGGCGTAAGTCAAGGGGCCTTCGACGGCTGGCGAGCGGCCATGTTCACGTCGCTCAGGAACGATGACCCTTCGCTCACCAGAGAACCTCGTAATCTGCTCGTGCATGCTCTCGATCGTGGCCAGACCCCCATGGGCCAGGAGCAGCGGCTCTCCTTTCCCGTAAGTCTCGAAATAAATGTCGACCTCATTGACGTGGACCGACCGACCGCTCTGAGCATCGGAGGAAAGCGCGCGCCACACCCAGAAACTCGCGATCCCCGACGTCGCTCGGTCTGCGACAAAGAAGCCGACCGCCAACACGCCCACGAGAACGACGACCCCGCCCCAAATCCATCGCTTTGACATCCGAGCCCCCATCAATACCCAAACCCGCTACAGCGGCTCCAAACTTTCTGCCGGCACCAAGACAATTCGTCGCGATAATTCACTCAAAATGACTCAATACCCAGAATTCGAGCTAGAACCCCTCGGTCTTGTGGACGACTTTCCAAACCAGACCCGGGAACCAACGCCGCATGCGCCAGCCTAGCCGGGTGGTACGACCGGGGAATACCCACAGCGTGTTCTTTTCGAGGGTGACCTCGATTGCATCGAGCACATCCTGGGGCTCGATCGGAGGAGCCGTGTCGAAAGTTTTCGGCCACACGTTGTCTTCGGCTTGCTTCAGTAGCGGAGTGGCCACAGGCGGCGGGCAAACACAAGCGAAGCGGACGCCCTTGTGACGATTTTCGTGGTAGAGCACTTCCGCGAATGCCACCACGGCAAACTTCGATGCATTGTATGCGCCGAGATACAGGATCGGCATCCAGCCGGCCATCGATGCGAAGTTGATAAAATCGCCCCGGCCTCGTTCGAGCATTCCAGGCAATGCAAATTTCGTGATGTTGACAACACCGCCGTAATTGATGTCCATGATCTTCTGAATAATTGAGACGTCTTGATCCATGAGCAGGCCGGTGGGCATGATGGCAGCCGCGTTGTAGACTCGGTCGATGGGCCCGAGGTCTTGCTCGCAGCGCCTCACCGCAGACTCGACCGAGGCCGGATCGGTCACGTCGGTGGGAATGGTCAAGATGCCGTCGTGACCATCGGCCGTCTCTTTCAAGCCGTCTATGTTCACGTCCAGAGCAGCGACCAACTTGCCCTGCGCTGCGAGATTGCGCGCCGCGAGTCGCCCCATCCCGCTTCCGCCACCTGTAATCAATGCAACCTTGCCTGCAAATGCCATCTCAATCTCCTTGTCTGGGTTGTGGGGGTCCCTTGCAAAGCCGAATGCTGTATCCGATCGGTTCTGCAATGCGGAGCTTCAGAATAGTCGACCGACCGAGGCGACGGCATGGTCTTCGCCGAAGTCGAGGAGTGCGACATGGGCGACCTCAACGGTGAGAACGCTCCCTGCGACATGGAGTGCGTCGCCCACTAGTCCCCACCCCTCTCGCAGAGCACATACGGGCAGGTCCCCCCTTGAGGGGGTCTGCCCGTCGCTAGTTAAAGGCCGTCGGGCTGGCGCGGACTGGCGGCCTCTTGCACGTTGAGCGTCCGACGGACTAGCGTGCAACCGTGAGCGCGAAGCAGCAGTCCGAGAGGCCACGGTTCCGAGTTGGCCGACTTGACCACGTCCACATCCGGGTGCCGGACCGAGCCGAGGCGGCCGCGTGGTACGCCGAACATCTCGGCTTCGAGGCTGTCGAGCGCTTCGACTTTTGGGCCAAGGGCTTCCCGGGCGGCCCCCTACAAATCTCGGCGGACGGGGGTCAAACGATGCTCGCCCTCTTCGAGGCGAGCGAAGGGCACCCCATGATCAAGCAGGAGACAGGGGTGGCCTTTAGCGTCGACGCCGAGGCCTATATGGCCTTCACCCGCTCTTTGCCCGGAAGCATTTGTCACCCCTCTGGAAAACCCCTGGTCCCAAACAACATGGTCGATTTTGACATGTGTTGGGCCTTCGACTTCGCCGACCCCTGGGGCAACCAATACGAACTCAACTGCTATGAGTACGCGCGCATCGCCTCGGAGCTCATCGAGGCCGACGGGATCGAGCCGACGCGCTACTGGCCGCGTGAGCTGCACGACAACTGGCGCAAGTCCTGATTCGCGCGGGCCCATGAGGCAGAAAGAGGCGCACGCATACGTCCGGCAAGGCGCCGTTCGGTCGGATTGCAGCCGAAAGGGGCTTCATGTCGGCTATCCGCATTGGCGGGTTGGTCGCTACTGCAGGCATTTTTATTGCGATGGTTGTTTACATCGCGAACACGGGTATACCCGGGATTGAAATTCCTTTGCGGATTCTTGAAGACTAATCAGCTTGCAGTACCGCAAAGAAACGCGGGGACAGTTTTCCCATTTCAATCAGACTTGTGCACCTCGTCCCAGGCGTCACGAACCGCGCGC
This sequence comes from Candidatus Binatia bacterium, assembly GCA_029243485.1. NCBI lineage: Bacteria > Candidatus Binatota > Binatia (SeqCode) > Binatia bacterium. Next base: position 5,698 of record JAQWRY010000082.1, read on the forward strand.
ACGGTGACCGCAACCACGACCCCCGTAAAGAGTATCCCGATGAAACCCAACAACACGGCAACGAATCTACCAGCCGCTGTGTGTGGGACGATGTCTCCGTATCCGACAGTGAGCCCCGTGATAAAGGAGAAGTAGATTGATGCTCCGATGGGAAGGCCTTCGAACCATGCGATCGCTAGAGCACAGATCAGGATCAACATAAGGAGTGCCAAGTAAACGGTACGAAGGTGCCAACTCATTAAAACGAAATGGCTGAGGAAACGCGCAAGCATCGACACCTCCAAAGCCTGGTCGCGACCCAACCGATTTTTAGTTTTTGTAATCACGCGCCGCATAAATCTACGCATCGGCCCCGATTGGGCCGGGTACCGTCTCCCGTCTCAATCTGATTGAACGTCTGATTAAGCACGCAGGTTGGTTGCCGACAGGGGGTGGCAGCCAGAAAAGAAGAACCGCTATTTTCATTGGGTCAATGCCGAACATCCTGCTCTCCTTGTGGACTCTGTGTGGTTGCCTCGGAAAAGGTATCAGCAGATAGGGGGCGGTAGGAAACATGAAGGGCCTATTTGACCAGGTGGCCGGGTAGCCGCCCCTGCGAAGCCCCGAGGCGGATCCGGCTATCGGGTCCAAGCGCCCGCGGCGTAGCCGCTGGGCGGCCGACGGTCTACTCGGCGAGCTTCTACTATTCGCCCGGGCGCCCTATCTCGGCAGAGCTACTGTAAAACCGGTCGTTTGCTCCCACTGAGATCGTAAGCCACCCGGTGTTCGCTACATTGCTTGCGATGGTGATGTAATTGACTTGGTTCCTTTGAGCGCTGGCGGGCGTGCCCAGTGGAGTCGTGTCGGTGAGACATACGGCGTGGGCGTGCGTTTCGGGCCGGGTGGCGTCCCGCGTCGCCGACCACGCGCAATTGTCGGTCGACGCCGGGTCGGGGAACAGCTCGGTGCAGAGCGTATGCAGGCACTCCTGTTCGCTGCTCGGTGTACCGCCGACGCCACCGACCGTGTTGAAGAGCGCCGCGCAGTCGCCGGCCAGATGCTTCAGCGGATGGAGGGTCGGTAGCTCCAGGTCCCCGC
>JAQWRY010000083.1 GCA_029243485.1 Candidatus Binatia bacterium
AGGGGCGGCGTAGCGACGGTAGAGGAAGTAGCCGGAGCTGGCCATCAGCCCGACCCCCGCCAGATCCATCACGAACTTGTAGACCCAGTAGAAGGCGCCGAAATAGAAATCGAGTTTGGTGTCGGCCTCGACCGTGATGATGTTCGTGCCGGCGAACAGTAGCACGAACGAGACGAAGAGTACCTGGTGGGCCACACCCGCGGGCTCGCGCACGACCCGCCCCTGGCCCACGCCTTCGAAGAGCATTCGCCGCAAGCGGATGCCCAGTTGGTCGAACCGGTTCTCGGGCTGACCCTTCCGGACGATCGCGTACCAGCGGTAGAGAGGGTAGAGGATGGTCAATCCCCAGACCGCGAACAGCACTAGCGGTAGGCTGAAATAGACGAAATCGAAGAACTCGATGAGCGTCGTGTGGAAGAACTCCGGAGTGTTCCAGAAGATCTCGCGTGTCTCGCCTCGGTCTAGGTCCTGTAGTCCTTCCATTGGTTCTCTCTCGGTTTTTGGGGCGAGCCGCCCTGGAATACAAATTACAACTATACAACAGCACCAGGGCAGAGCCCAACAGATTGCCGGCGAACGTGAGCATGGGGAGGGTCGCTGCCCAAACCCCGTCTCGTCTCCTCCCGGCCGGACCTGTGGCTTCCCAGAACTCGATCGTACCGAGATTGTTGGGGAGTTCTGTCGGGCGGCTACACCGCGGGGCTACATGGATTGGCTCTTCGGGCTCTCCTCTTGATTTGGCCCGACCTCTCCCGGAGTTATGTCGCTCTCGGCGTCGAGATCCCCGCACTTCTCCACCAGCTTCTCGTGCTGCAACGCTGGTGGTGGCCGTCGGCGCGCCCTGCACAGGGGAGACCGCGTTCTGTGGGTGTGGCTCTCCCGTCTCTGGACTGGATGGCGTCAAGCTCTGGCCCTGGTTCAGCGTGAGGCCGTGATCCTGGCATCGCGAGGGTTTCGCCTTTTCTGGCGCTGGAAGTGTCGGAGGCGTCAGCTTGGATGTCTTGGGATATCGCGAGAAATTCAGGAGCTCATCGCGACGATGCACGAGGCGAATCCGACGGGGCGAGCATCTCGGATCCATGGCGAACTGCTCAAGCTCGGTTTCACCGTCGCGCAGCCCGCGGTCGAAGTACCTGCCGCGCAACCGCAAGCTACCCTCGCAGGGTTGGCGGGCCTTCCTGCGCAATAATCATCTGCGCGAGACGATCACGATCGGCCTTGCGATGGTGCCGACCGTGACGCTCGGTTAGATATACGTGTTCGTGGTGCTGAGCCTGGAGCGCCGGAAGCTCCTTTACCTCAACGTGACCGCCCACCCGACGGCCGAGTGGACCGCGCAGCAGATGGTCGAGGCGCCCCCGTGGAAGACGACAGCGCGGTACGTGATCCGAGATCGCGATCAAATCTACGGCGTGGCCTTCCGACGGCGGGTCTCCGGGCTCGGCCTTTGCGAGATTCCCTCGGCCCCCTTGGCAGAATGCCTACGTGGAGCGATTCATCGGGTCCCTGCGTCGAGAGTGCCTGGATCATATGATCGGCCTGAACGAGCAGCATCTCCGGAGGGTCCTTTCGGTCTACGCCCGGTACTACAACGGTCCCCGAATCCACCTATCACTGGCAAGGACTCGCCTGAGCCTCGGCTCGTGGAACGGCAAGAGCTTGGAAAGGTAGTCGCCATAGGCACAGGAGGTGCTTGGCGGCTTCCGTGCGTCGGCCAGTTCTTGGCGCCCGGCCCCCGCGGCGTGTGGACTCCGCTTCCAGGCTCGGCTGACACTTGTCATCCAGCGTCTTGCAGCACCAGGTCTAAGATCCTCTCCGCGACCACCGAGACCTGCCTCGTCAGGTCGTCGACCCGGTCTATCGGTAGGCCGTTGTTTCCCTGTTCGGGCGGGTCGAACACTTCATCACCGAGCGTGTCCCAGCACCACGTGTGCAGGTGACCGTCCATGATCCGCCGGAACTCCGTCGCTGCCGCCTCCCTAGATTCCGCAGCCTGTGCGGCGGAAACGGCGGTGTCGCAGGCGGCGTCAATTTCCGGCGCGCCGGCAGTGACCAGCGTGGAGAGGTCTCCACAAAGATCGCAGATTCGGTCTCCCTGTTCGGGTGTCAACATTGTTCTTCTCCGTTCTGTTTCGGCACGCGATCGCGCGTGCAGTTGTCGTCTCGAGTTCCTGTTCGATCCGAACAGATTCCGAACAGTTGAGGGCGTCTCAGGCCGCTTTTCGGCGGCGAAGTCGCTCCCCTGCGCTCGAAAACGCTAGGCGCTGCTCACCTCGCGGGGTTCGATTCCCCCCGCACTCGACGCTTACTTCTGCTGAAAAGAAAAGCGCTTGCTCGATACCATCCAATGTCTTCTATCGGGGTTTGTTTTTGCTGCGGTTTGCATGCAACGACTGTCAGAATGCGGAAAGTGATTTGTCTATTGATGATCGTGGGGCTCGGTGCTGCGCTGGTCTCGAGTTGCGCAGACTCAGCGCGAGACCGGCAAGAACAGACCATCACGTCCTACGTGATTCTCGGCGGGGCCGCGGACACCGGGCCTACGGCTTATGCACGTGCAATCGTCACCGAGCAGAGCGGGGGCTGTCCGGAATTGATCGACAGCGAGGGCGGCCGCAGGCCGATGACCCGTCGCGAGAATCCGCATGGGTTTACGGTCGGAGTCTGTGAAGCCATCCTTCCGTTCGAGAAGGAGTTCCGGGTCTCCTGGTCCGGCCAGTCGCTGCCGGTGGCGGTCCTCGAACCTGAGCGGTTGCTCCTGACCGGGGATACGGGGTGCGACGCCGACGATTGCCCTCCCGGTACCCCGGCAGAGCCGCTGCAACGCATGGCGCAGAACATCTCTACCCTCGATCCAGCGCCGCAGGTCATCATCCACGTCGGCGATGGGAACTATCGAGGCACTCCGAAATACGCCGATGACGAAAAGACTCTGTTGATCTACGACGCAGGCGACCACGTCGACGGTCCAGGGTGCAGCCTCGATCGCCCCTACATCAGTCAGAACGCGGGCTACAGCGATTTCCCCGACAACTGGGAGAACTGGTGGATCGAGTTCTTCGAGCCCGCAGAGCCACTCCTGCGTGCGGCACCGCTGGTGATCGCGCGGGGTAACCACGAATTGTGCAGTCGCGCGGGTCCCGGCTGGCTCTACTTCCTCGACGCCGGAAGCAACCTCGACCAGTCCGGTCAGATTTCGTGCCCGCCGCAGGGGCGTGCGGTTCCGCCGGTCGGCGACGTGCTCGACCGTGTCCTCGTTCTTCCGCCCCGTGTCATCGATCTTGGCACCCGGCGCCTGGTCGTCATCGATTCCGCCAACGCATGCGACTACTTCGCGCCAGAGTCGACGACCGCGATCTACGCAGGCCAGCTGTCCGAGGTTTTCGATGCACCGGACCCGGATCCGAGCCGGCCGACCTGGATCGTCACCCACCGACCACTGGTCGGCGTCGTCGGAATCTGCTCGGAGGGGAGCGATCCGGACTGCCGTCCGGAGATCAATAACCGGACGCTGCAAGCTGCCTGGCTTCGGGCCTTCGGCGGGCCCGCGGGCGTCTCTCCAGTGGAACTCGTGCTCTCCGGCCACATGCACCTGTTCCAGGCGTCTCGCACGACCCAGCAGGGCTCCGAGCTGTGGCCCCCACAGCTGGTCGTTGGCAATGGTGGCGTTGCGGCCGAGAGCGGCCCCGGTCCGGGACCATTCTCCATCGAATCCGGAGATCTCTCCATCCGCGGACTCACCTCGAGCGCGCACTGGTTCACGACCGTCACGGTAAAGAGAGGTGGGGGTTGGAGTGGGGCGGTTCTATCCGGCCCAGACCGACCGGCCATCGCTGTCTGCAAGGGGCCCGGTCCGGAGATCCAGCTCTGCAGCCCCGCAGAGGCTTCCTGATTGTCGATCGTGACGCGGGCGGCATCGCGATCTGCGTCTGATCGTCTCCGACTCTGGACCGATCCGGTAGGAGTCATCGCGTCAAGTGCGGCGACAGGGGATGGATCGGCGCGAATGGGTAGGATGTCAGTTGACTCCGGGGCGGAAGAGAGTGGCGCTAGCCCTCAAATGCAGGTTTCAGGAAAAACTCGCGTCAGTGGCGCCGTTCTACTGCCTGATTTCATGCGAGCGCATGAGGGATCACCGGAGCGCATCTTCGCAAAGTTGGAAATGGTTCCGGCTGAAATCGTAACGGCTGACAAGTGGATTGATATCGATCGTCTGGCCGAACTTTTCGAGGTCCGGCCTTGCGATTCTGGTGCGGATTCAGGCGATCCAGCTCGCCGCAATCAATCGTTCGGTCACTTCGTTCGTGGCGGCACCGGGACGAGCAACGGCTTGACCCCGCAGGCCTTCAGGTTCCTGCCGCCCTCCTGAAAGAGCTCGAGGCGCAGTCGGTGGGGCAACACGCGGCTCCATGAGGCAGAAAGAGGCGCACGCATACGTCCGGCAAGGCGCCGCTAGGTTGGCTTGGAGCCAAAAAGGGGCTTCATGTAGGCTATCCGCAGGACTTTCTTTCTTTTAGTCGATTTGCTCGTATTTGTCGGCCAGCGGCCCAGCGGCTTCGCCTCGGGCGGGTAGGGGGCGGCGGCTCCCCGGGGGAGGTTTGGAGTTGACGGCTAGAAGTCATTTGGGGCCAAAAGCCTTGATGTTGTTTATCGTCAACTGTCTTTTGGCAATCAGGGGAAATAATGAAATTTCAATTTGAAAGACAGTTTCTAATATCTGGGCTTGTAATGTTTCTATTGGGGCTGCTGGCACCAATTTACTCCCCTTATGCGATGGCTCAAATCGGACTTTTGCAGGCCCATTTGATCGGTGTCCTTCAGGGTTTAGTATTTTTTGCTTTTGCTTGGATGTGGCCCCTTTTATCTCTGCCAAAGTTTTCAAAGAAGGTCGCGACTTTCTCGCTTTATATATCGCTTTGGGCCAATTGGATCGGCACTTTCATGGTTGGAGTGTTTGGTGGGGGCAGGGAGCAATACATCGTTAATCAGGACTTGGTCCCAGGAGCGACAGGGTTTTGGAATGTCGCTACTTTACTTTTTATCAGCCTATCGCAATTTGCTTTATTAACAGTGATCTTGGCTATCATGGGATTCTTGAATTGTTCTTGGACAATTACGAAAACCAAATTGCTCAATACGTTCTCGCTCATGATTTTTGTGGCAATCCTGGCCCTGAGTCTGTTTCAGACTGCTTTTCCGGAATACTCAAACGGTTAGAGCTGTCCTCAGCCCCGCAGAGAGTTGTCTTCCTGTTGTTCGGGTACGCTCTATAGGCGGATAGGAAGTTCAAAGGCAGGGTTTTGATTTCTGTTACCGTCGAACGCCGGCCAGGACGAGCACCGCCGGCACGGCAACGTCTTCGAATGAGCGGGGGTGAAGCGCGGAGCCTGCCGATCCTTCGCAACGCGAACGCGAGAGGAGACAGCCGCCCGGGCCAAGCGAGGGCATTAAGCCCAGTACGGTTCCCGGTGGACAATCAGTGAGAAGGCCGCTCGTGCTTCCTATCGTCTTGACGACGTACAGAATAGGGATTCGCATGTAGCCCGTACTAGCCAATTTTGGCAGATCGGTCCCAAGCCTTCGCGGGTCGGTCGTTCAGTCCAATCGGGGGATTGGCAGCTAGCGGTCCTGCCCGGTCGCGCGGCGACGCGGATGCGATGGCCCGGCCGCTTCTCAATCCTCCGCGAGCAGCGTCCGCAGATCGATCTCGGGCAGGGGAAAGACCACCTGATCCCCGGGCACGCCCTCGGGCGCCGTACGAGAGAACGAGCCGTACCGCCGGCGGGCGAACCGCCAGCACCCGTCAGCGTCGCGATCGAACCGGTCGTGATAGACACCGTACGCGTCGGTTCGTCTCCCCGTGTCCGCTTCGACCCGCAACTCGTGCATGTACATGCGCGCAGCCGCGCGGTCGCTCTCCTCGTCGATCTCGATGACGGTGTTCAGGATCACGAACTGGAAGAACGAGAACGGCTCGATCGCCTTGCCGATGAACGCGCCCACCTCGCCTGGGCCCGTGAACGTCGCGCTGCGGTCCCCGAGATCGAGATCTAGGCGGCAGTCGGGCCGAAAAATCTCGGCGAGCTCGGCCCACGCGCGGCGGGTCACGATGTCTGCATAACGATTCTGAAGTCGTCGGAGCGCGACGTAAGTCTCGGTGCTCATCTCGGGCACGATACCAGGGTGGAAGCTCCTCCGGTACGAAGGTGCGAAGACCGGAAAAGCGTCTTCTCGTTCGATCGGACCGGAAGCCCACCGAACCGACACTTCGTATAGGGTCGCGCCTTGGAGCGGCTGGGCGAGACGTAAGATGCGATCGACGAAGAGTTGGCCGGGTTCGACACGATGCGTGAAGACAAGACGAAGCTCGACCCGAAGGCGGCGGTGTGCGAATCGTAGAGGTTGTGATGCGGCGTTGGTGGTGCCTTTTCTTGCTGGTCGTCCTGGTGGGGGTCGGCGGATGCACGAGGAGCGAGCGTCCTCCTAACGTGGTGCTGATCTGTACGTCGTCAGCTGAGTCGGGATCTTCGGGGTCGATTTGTAAGAGACACTTCCGGCACGTTTGCTCGCCTACGCTGCGATGTACGTCAAGGAACTGACCGAGGGCATAGGCGACACCGGCGTGCGCGCGGGCATCATCAAGGTGGCCACCGGTGGCCATCGTTTCTCTCCTTGTAGCGTGCGGCGGGTGTGGGGGTCACGGAGAGACGGGGGCGGTCGGTGACGAGATGTTGCCAGCGCTGGCGCGGCCGGCGCCTGTCCACCGGGGAGTCGGTCCTTGCGACCTTTGTGGGGTGTTGTGAAGGCTTGCGAAACCGGATACGCGGCGGTGCCGTCTAGGGTGGGGGACTGTACATGCCACGGGAAGCATCAGATTGCCGCGGGGCTGCGACAGCCGAAATAGGTCGAAGCTGGTCGGCGTTCGCGGCTCTGCACGGCGAGGAGTTGGTCAGGCTCGCCGTGATTGCCACATTCCTCCTGGTGGGAGTTCAGGGCATCGGCCGCCCTGGGCTCCTGTACGACGAGGTGCTCTTCGTAAATGCGTCGCTCGGTGGACTGAACGAAACCTTCATCCACCTCCGAGTCTGGGGCGTGCCCGTTCTGCTGATGGCCTACATCGGGGCCTTGAAGGCGTGGCTCTATGCCCCGGTGTTCTGGATCTGGGGGGTCTCCCCCGAGAGCATTCGGATTCCTGCGCTCTTGCTTTTCGCTGCGAGCCTCTACGTAAACGCTCGACTCGCGTCGATGCTCTTCGGCCGCTTTCTGGGACTCGTCTTTCTCCTGGCTCTCGCGACCGATCCCGCTCTCTTCTTCGCCAGTCGGCTCGACCTGGGACCAAACGCCATGATGAGCCTCATGAAGGCTCTTGGGCTTCTCCTCCTGTTCCGGTGGATCCGCTCACCGTCGAACCGGTTGCTGGCAGGATTGCTCCTCGTTCTCGGGCTCGGCGTCTTCGACAAGCTCAACTTCGCATGGTTCGTGATCGGCCTGGCGACGGCAGCGCTGACCTTCTCTCGGCGACTTCGCCAAGGCCTGATCGCTGGGGCGCCGGGCTCCTGGGTTCTTCTGAGCGTGCCCACTGCGATCGGGCTTTACGTCGCAGTGACGTCCGTCCTGCCTCTCTTGTTCCACTATGAGACGGGACACGAGCAGGAATCGGTCCTGAGTATGGCCCGCTGGGACTACGTCTCGACCTGGGCTTGGCTGACGCTTACCGGAGAGGCGCTGCGCATGATCCTGTTTGATCAGCCGCCGATACCGGCGGCGCCGTGGAGCGGCCTCCTTGCCGGTCTGTTGACTGCGTCCCTCCTGACAATCTCGAGAAGGACCTTCGAGGTCGATGAAATTCCGACCTCCGCGTGGCCAATCGTCTTGTTCTTCGTTGCATTGTCTACGACCGTTCTCGTTCTGATCTTGGTCACTCCCCAGGCGACGAGGCCGCACTATATGCTCGCGCTTCACCCCGACGGCTACTTCCTGGCAGTCGCGCTGTTCGCCGCCGTGGCCGGCTCGGTGCAGACCTCATGGAAGCGACCTGTCGCGTCCGGCGTCATCGCGATCGCCACGCTGGTCGTCGTCTTGAACGTGCAACGGTCCGCGGAATACCTGGATCGCACGCGGTCGGCTGACGCATTTCTCGACTGGGCCAGTCCTGCGATCTATTCGCTGGCCCAACGGGTGCAAGAACTCGATCCCGACGTGATCGTGTCCTCCCAGTGGGGGCTCCACAATCAGCTCTTCGCGCTTGCGCCCCCCGAAAAGCGTCGCCGCTACCACGATCACTGGATCTTCTTTTCGAGGCCCGAGGCGGCGGAGGCTGGAGAAATGAACCGCCTCTTCGAGGAAGACTATCGCGGGCGGCGCACCCTCACCGTGGCGCACGCGTCCGAGGCCGACGGCATCCGCCTCCCCGGCGATCGAGCGAACTTCCTGGCGTTCCGAAGGGAGGTCCTCGGACAACACGCGGCGCCCGAGGTCGTCCTTGGACCGCAGGGCGACCCTCTTTATGAACTGTACCTCTCCCCCCCGATCCCCGATCCTCCCCGGGGATGAAGTGTCGGGTGCTGCGCACGTTCGGGTACGTGGAGTGATGTCTCAGCGGACGTAGCCCAGGGCGCGCAGCTTGCGCTCCCGGTCCGCGTCGATGGTCGGTAGAGCGGTGTCGTTCTCCGGGCGAGGCGCCCGGGTGAACGCCGCGAGCTCTTCCCGAAGTCGGGTCGCACCGCTGCCGTCGACGACCGGCCGGTCCTCACCCGGATCGGCGGCGAGATGGAACAACCGGGTGGTTTCCGGCGAGCCGAGGGGCGTGGAGGAGACCAGCTTGTGGTCGCCCCGGTAGGCGACGCGCACGCGCCGTCCGCGGGCGGTCACGTCCTCGGCGAACACCGGGTGTGGCTCGGTGAGTCGGACCGCCTGGGTGCCCTCGGGGAGCGGAATCCCGACCGCGTCGAGAATGGTCGCGAATACCCCCATCGTCGAGACACGGTCCTCCACACGCTCGCCGGCACGGCGGCCGCCGGCAAGCTTTGCCACGAGAGGAACGTGAAGCTCGGGCTCGTAGGGCTCGACGACGTGGCCGGCGAGCTGGTGCTCCCCGAGCATCTCCCCGTGGTCGGACGTCACGATCACGACGCTGTTGCCGTAATCGGGGCGCGCTCGTAGGGTGTCGAGGATCGTGCCGAGGGCCTGGTCGGTGAAGGCGGTTTCGCCGTCGTACTGCGAGACGAAATGGGCCCGCATCTCGTCGGTGAAGCGCACCCGGGCGTGCATCTTCTCCGTCATCATCGTGCCATGCTCCGGATTCTTGCCATCGAAGCGGGTGTCGAAGGGCTCGGGCGGCTCGTAGGGTTCGTGCGGGTCGAGCAGGTTTACGAACAGGAAGAACGGAGCCTGTTGGGATTCGAGCCAGTCGTTGACGGCGGTGGCGACGTGGTCGGCGCGGGGCCAGTCGAGGTCGTTGGTGAACTGATCGAAACCGCGTTGGAATCCGAACAGGGGGGACAGATACGTCACGTTCGCCACGAACGCGGCCGTCGTGTAGCCGTCGCGTTGCAGGAGCTCCGCTAGGGTGGGGATCTCGGGATTCATGGGTCGCGCAACCAGGCCGTCGACGCCGACTCGTTCGGCACCGTGGAACGAGGGCCAGCGTCCGGTGAACAACGACGCGTGGGTTGGTACGGTCCACGTGCCTGGCGCGGTCGCCAGTTCGAAGGTGAGCGCCTCGTGTGCGAAGCGTGTGAACTCGGGAGAGGTGTCGCGCTCGTAGCCGTAGAGGGAAAGGTTCTGGGCGCGCTGCGTGTCGATCACGATCAGGACCACGTTGGGCCGCGCCGGTGGCGTCCGTTCGCACGCGACAGACAGAAGCGTTGCTACGGAGAGGAAAGCGAGCGTTTTCAGGGTTCGGCTCATCGGGAGGGTTCGCGGATCACGTTCTGCCGATCGATGGAGACGTTGTCGACCTCCTGAACGATGCCGGACGGCCATCGCAGCCGTACGGAATCGATCGCCTCACACGCTCCGAGTCCAAAGTGGATCGGTCGCGCGGATTGCGAGAACGATCCCCGAGGGCCATCGTAGTACTGCGTCCGCCGTCGCCCGCACGCGTCGAGGTCGACCCACGTGCCGAGTCCCTGGTGGTTGGACGAGGTGCCGATGAGTTCGAGGTCGACCCAATGCGCCTTCGGTGACTCGTTTCGCAGCAGTTGGTACGGCCCCGAGTTGAAGGGGCGCACGCCGAGCCCGTTCAGCAGCAGCAGGTCGAGTCGGCCGTCGAGGTCGTAGTCGAGCGCCTGTGCGGCCGAGCCCCTCTCGCCGCCGGGTGAAGGCGTACCGGTGGCCGTCGGGTCGCTCGCTCTCGAGAAGGTGCGGCCCTTTCGGTTCAGGAGCAGAACGTTTGGCCGCCCCTCCCCCTCGATCCCGCCGTCGACCAGATAGAGGTCGACCCAGCCGTCGTTATTGAAGTCTTCCCACACGGCCATCTGAACGTTGGCGTCGTGTTCGAGGCCGGCAATGTCTGCGCGCTCGAAGGAGCCGTCTGCTTCGCCGAGCCAGAGGCTGCCGCCGCTCGGTCGCCAGGTTCCGAGCTCGATGAGCTCGGGGTCGTGGGCGGCACGAATCACGCCCGAGAGATGGTGATCTCCGGCCCCGGCCCAGCGCAAATGCCAGCGACGTTCCGGGCTGGCATCCCGCCACACGGAGAACCCCTCGGCTGAAGGAGGCTCCTGCGAGTGTACGTCCCCCGCTTCGACGGCGTGGCCGTTGTGGAAAAGGTCGTAGCTGATGGCATCCGTTTCCGTGGTGAAGTCGAAGCCCTTGGAGCCGTCGCCCGCAAAGAAGGCGAAGCGGATTTCTCCGTCGGCTTCTACGACGCCTTCGACGTACTGCGTACCGTATCCGAGATAGAGATCGAGGAGGCCGTCACCGTTCGCGTCCGCGAAGCTCATGGCGCCCACCATGTCGCCGACGGCCCCGAGGCCGGACGCGCGGGTGCGGTCGACGAAGTCGCCGTTCTCGTTGTGAAGGAGCTTCAGTCCGTCGCGTGAGCGGATCAGGAGGTCGGGGAAGAGATCGCGGTCGTAGTCCGTCCACGCGACCAGCGGTGCGGGTACCGAGAGGCCCAGGGTCGCGGTCGCGTCCTCGAACGTACCGTCGTCACGGCCGTGGAAGAGTCGCGCCGGAGTTGCGTAGTTTCCGAGCAGCAGGTCGAGACGGCCGTCGCGGTTTGCGTCGAGCCAGGCGACGGCTCGGGAGCGGCCGTCGGGGTCCTCGACCCCGGCGGCGACGGCGACGTCAGTGAAGGTGCCCCCGCCGTCGTTGCGGTACAGGCGGTTCGCCTTGCTTGCCGTGCCGCGCCCCGCGCCGAGGGAGACGTACAGATCGAGGTCGCCATCTCCGTCGTAATCGCCCAGTGCCGTGCCGTGTTGATCGCCCCGCGGATCCAACCCGCTCTTGGGCCGCCGGTTCGTCCAGGGCCCGACCGCAGAGGTGGTGAGGAGCAGCGCCTCCGCGCCATGGTTCGGGAGGTAGAGCTCGAGGCTCCCATCTCCATCCACGTCGCCGGCCGCTGCGTCGAAGCTCTCCGAGCGGTATTGCAGCCGAGCGTCGTCGGTCGTGTCGCGGAAGGCTACGGGCGGAGCAGGTGCAGGCGCGGGCGGCGGCTCGGGTTCGCAGGCGGATGAGATCAGGGCCAGCGTCATGACGCCGGCGCAGCATGCGCCAAGGGCTCTCATGCGCGCTGGCATTCCGCGCGCGGCTCGATCTCGAACAGCCACACCGAGTTGGCGGGCATGTGTAAGGCGTCCGGGGCGCGCACGCGTTCGCCGGTGCTCGTCACGCATCCGTCCACGTGCCAGAGAAGCGGTGAAACCTCCTCGCCATTCCAGACGGCGCCCCCGCGGCCGCCGATCGATGCGTGCCGAAGCGAGTAGCTGCCGGCCGGGAGTCCGGCGACTTCGACCCGCACCTCTCTAGCCAGCTCCTCCTGCCTGGGGTCGCCGTCTTTCAGGGGAGTTGGTTGATGATGGACGACGAATATCCGGACGATGCCTTCCCCAGTGCCGGTCGCGATCGCCCGCAGGGTCGATTCAGGCCTCAGGCCGGGGCCGGGACCGACGCGCGTCGCGAGTCGTGGAAGACCGTCCTCATGTCCACTTGTGCGCAACGCGATCGGCTCTCCCGATTCCGACGAGGTCTCGAGCTGACCCGCAAGCAGTCCGAGCATTCCGTACACGTGCCCGGCGGGCAGCGGTTTCAAGCTCGGCATCTGCACGATCGCCTTCAGCCAGGGGGCGCTCGACACGACGTCGCCAGCGTCGATGAACGAGCGTTGCGCCTCGGCAAACCAGCTGCCGGCAAACCGGGTGGTGCGAAGCGGTTGGTCGGCCTCGGCCTCGAACGGTCGCCGCACGTTCACGTGGAGGCCGAGCTCGTCGATCTTGATGGGGCGCTTCGCGAGGCCGTTGTCCGTCTGGGCCCGGATCAGACGACGAATCCGTGTCGCGCGGAAATCCTCCAGGGTCGTGTCGGGTACCTCATAGAGGCTCATGCCGATATAGGGCAGGCCCTCCCACGAGAGGTCGGGAGCGGCTTCGAGCTCGGCACCCAGAGAGGCGAGGTAGAGTTGCAGATTGTCCTCGCCTTCGAAGGTGTCGCTGGTGACGTAGTTTCCCGGGTGGACGACGACCTCGGGCGCGATCTCCGAAACGGTGCGGGCTGCCGCAGTCCACGTGCTCGCGTAGCCGTCCGGGTTGCTGGCAAAACCGACGTGCTGGATGTCTCCGTTCTCGTCCGGGATCAGGCAGTTCGGTTCGTTGATGATCGAGACGCGCCAGCCCGTGCGGTCGAGGTCTTCTACCGAGGCGAAGGCGTCCCGGACGTAGTCGAGCCACCCTTCGAGGTCCTCGGGCGGCTTGGCGTTCCAGTGATAGTGGCGGAAGTCGCCGGTTCCTCCGGTGAACGCGACTGGGGTGGCCGACAGGTTCAGGTGGGGCCTGACGCCGCTTCGCAGGAGCCGTTGGAGCGAAGTGCGAAAGGGCGAGTAGTCGACCACCCACTCGCCGTCGACCCAGCGCATACTCTCGTTGACCGCGGCGACCCCGGGATGGCCCCCCTGGCCGCACTCCCAGTTGGGAACGTGCCCTTCGGACTCCTGGCGGTGATCGCAGGCCTCCGCGATCTCGGGGGCATAGTTGCCGCCGAGCGGGGCCACCACGCGTGCGTAGCGGAGCCAGGGCGCCGCGCGGCGGAGCCAGCCTTCTCCTCCCCACATCTCGGCCGGGTCTGGTCGATGCACGCCGAACGTCGCCAGAAGCTTCCAGAGATTCACCTCGTCCCAGATCGGTCGCACGACTCCGACCGTCCGATCGGCGTAGACGGTCACGACTCCGGGGCGGCCGTCGATCCGGTGTGAGATCGCCACTGCAATCGTCGCGATGAGGACGAGGGCGAGCGTCGTGCGAAAGGCGAGGGCCATGACGGTGGCGCAGCTTGGCATGTGGCGCGCTCGGCAGCCATCGCGGGCCGTCGGACCAGGGCCTGGCTCTGGCCGTGGTCGGTCGATGCCGGCATCCCGGCTACCGTGAGGGCGCGTTGGCTCTTTGCGGATAGCCGACATGAAGCCCCTTTTTGGCTCCAATTCGACCTAACGGCGCCTTACCGGACGTATGCGTGCGCCTCGTTCTGCCTCATGGACGGTTCGGCCAGTGCTCGGCGCGGGTAAGCCCGCGCGTAGCCCCCTACAACCTGACCTGGAAGATCGACAATTCTCACACGATCCAGTCGAGGTGACGTTCCGGCCCTTCGGGGCCGCACGGGCACCGGATCGATCCGGTCCCGCGCCCCCCGCCGCGCTTCATTCCTCGCCTAGTAAGCTAATGACGGACTGCGCCGACTGGTTGGCTTGCGATAGCGCATGGTTGACTTGCGATAGCGCAGCTACACCGGACTGTGAGAGAATCTGGAACTTTGTCAAATTAACCACCTCGCCGAAGTCAGCGTCATGTATTTCGTCAGGTCGATTCCCCTGCGCGCTGGCGGGCGTGCCCGGTGGAGTCGTGGCGGTGAGACATACGGCGAGGGCGTGCGTTTCGGGCTGGGTGGCGTCCCGCGTCGCCGACCACGCGCAATTGTCGGTCGACGCCGGGTCGGGCCACAGCTCGGTGCAGAGCGTATGCAGGCACTCCTGTTCGCTGCTCGGTGTACCGCCGACGCCACCGACCGTGTTGAAGAGCGCCGCGCAGTCGCCGGCCAGATGCTTCAGCGGATGGAGGGTCGGTAGCTCCAGGTCCCCGC
>JAQWRY010000084.1 GCA_029243485.1 Candidatus Binatia bacterium
CCCGCGGGACCGCATGTGGCCCACTCATGGCTCCTCCATAGTACTTCGAGTCTTGTCTGCATGTCCTGAGGTTTCCAAAAGCGTCGCTCTTCCTGAGCGAAGTCTCTTGGGAGTTGCCGGCACCGAACCCAGGAGCCCCCGATGCCTCAGAAGTCCCTCCTCCGTTTTTTCGCTCTCTCGGCATTTTCCTCCCTCGCGATCCTGTTGTGTCTGAGCGTGTGGCCCGGCCGGGCGCTTTCGGCGGCGTCGGACCCGGGCGCGGGCGGGTTGCAGCAGTTTACCTCGGCGGGCCACGCGCTGGGCTTCGAGGACGGGGGCTACTTCACGTCGAACGGCACCTACGCGTTGCGCGTGCGTTTCGAAGGCGCGCCGGACGCGGGCGCGGCGGGCGAGCCGGACGAGCCGGCCGGCGCGGCCATGGCGGGTGCACTCGGCGGTGCGGCGCCGGCGCTGGAGCGGGTGTCGTACCAGGGGGTGTGGCCGGGAGTCGACGTGGAATACGACGCGCCCGCGGGCGCGATCGCGCGCAGCACCTGGACGGTGGCGCCCGGCGCCGACCCGGGCGCGATCCGCCTGCGCTACAACCGCCCGGTCGAGTTGACCGCGGCGGGTGAATTGCAACTTGGTTTCGAGACCGGGGTACTGACCGAGAGCGCGCCGATCGCGTGGCAGGATATCGACGGCACGCGCCGGCCGGTGGAGGTGGCGTTCGCGGCGCTGGAGAGCGACCTGGTGGGCTTCGCGGTGGGCGACTACCGCACCGACCTGCCGCTGGTGATCGACCCTACGCTCGTCTGGAACACCTTCCTGGGCGGCAGCGGATTCGACGGGGCCTTGGCCATCGCGGTGGACGCGAGCGGCAACGTCTACGTGGGCGGGTACAGCGAGGCCACCTGGGGCAGCCCGGTGCGGGCGTATTCGGGCGACGGCGATGGGTTTGCGGCCAAGCTCGACGCCTCGGGCACGCTCCTCTGGAACACCTTCCTGGGCGGCAGCGGATACGACACGGCCTCAGCCATCGCGATGGACGCGAGCGGCAGCGTCTACGTGGGCGGGAACAGCCACGCCACCTGGGGCAGCCCGGAGCGGGCGTATTCGGGCGACGGCGATGCGTTTGCGGCCAAGCTCGGCGACCCACCGTCCACGACCGACCAGGCGGTCCTCGGCAAGTCGTTCTGGGTGAGGGACGCGACGGGGGGAAGTGACCCGCAGGCGCGGCAGGTGGGCTTCCATGCAAAGGAGCGCGGCTCGTCGCATACGATCGTGGGGGATCCGGCAGTCGACGGGGCGACGCTGGAGATCATCGCGAACGGGACGAACGCGACCAGCCAGACGTTCAACCTGCCGGCGTCGGGGTGGCGCGAGCGCGACGGTGGCTCGCGGTTCACGTACCGCGACCCGAAGGGCACGAACGGTGCGGTGACCAAGGCGCACATCCGGCGGTCGCGAGGCGGGAAGTTCAGCATCCGAGCCGTGATCGACGGCCAGAAGGGCACGGTCGACGTGGTGCCGCCCGACGACGGCACGGACGCGTACGCGCTGCTGACGATCGGCGGCGGCGACCGGTACTGCGTGCAGTACGGCGCCGACGGCCGGGTGCGCAATCGCGGAGCGGTTTCGTTCCGGGTCGACAAGCCGACGTCGGAGGGCTGCCCGGTGCCGGCCGACCCGTGCGTTGCCGATCCGTCGTTGGTGTGGAGTGAGAACGGCGACGGCACGGCGACGCAGTGCTCGTCCGGTCTCGTGTGGGAGATGAAGACCGACGACGGGACGATCCACGACGTGGACGACAAGTACACTTGGTCAACGAACTCTCCCTGGGACTTCGACGGCACGGCGAAGACGGTGTTCATCGACGGGTTGAATGACGTCTCGGGCGGGGGCGCGGCCTGCTTCGCGGGACACTGCGACTGGCGACTGCCGACCATTGAGGAGCTGTCGGGGCGTTCGGACTCCGGCACGGCCACGGGGGGAATCGTGGACCTGAGCGCGGGGTCTTGTGGCGGTGGGAGCGGTGCCTGTACGACGATTCCGGGCGAGACCGTCTCGTCGTTCTACTGGTCGTCCTCTACCAACGCGGGCTTCCCGAGCTTCGCGTGGGACGTGTACTTCCTCAATGGCGGCGTCGGCAGCGTCTTCAAGGACGGCGTCATCTACGTTCGTGCCGTACGCGGCGGCCCGTGACTTGATGATTGGACCCTTTGTCCTTTGACCCTTTGATTCCGGGGGGCGGCGTGAGCCGTCCCCCGGTTTTGAAAGGTGACACAATGGCCAGGGACCTGAGCTGAACGAAACGCTGCTCGGCGGAACGATCGCAGAAGCCTCGATCCGGCTGCCGTTTTCGGACCCGAAGCGGCCGCGGCGAAGCCGCCGGGCGACCGCGGGTCATCGCTGACGTCCAGCTTCCCAAGCTGGATGTCGGGGGGTTGTTGCCGATCGTTCGTGTCCGGGACGATTCCACCGCGAGATCGATGTCTATCCGAGACGCTGGCCGGTTGTTCGATGAAGTCGCGGAACTCGCCAGTGACTTCTGCCGCGCCCGGCCCGCCTCCGAACCCCAACCCGTCCGGCGCAGCGAACGTCTCCTCGAACACGAGCGCCTCGCGTGCCGGATCCACGTAGCCCTGCCGTGGAGCCACACGTAGGCCGTACGCCGATCGTCGCGTCGCCGGTCGGCCGGGAAAAAGGACTGGGGAGTCTCGAACGCTTCCGCTTTGCCATTCTCGAACGAGTGTTCCATACGCGAGGGGCTCTCGGATGTTCAGGGGACTGAGCGTCGGCCGTCTCGAGAGGCTCCGTCTCGTAGCGCCGTCTCTTCCGAGCCCTCCCGGTAGCGGCGATGGCGCGGAGATCGGCCGTCCCGTACCTCTCCTTTCGGGGATGGGAATGAAGAACCGAATGTTGGCGATCTTGGTCGGGCTTGTAGCAGTGCTGACGTGGGTGGAAGCCCGGGCGCAGGAGAGCGTCGCTCTCTCGACCCCCCCGCCGGTCAGCGGCCGGCGCCTTTCCGATCCGGCGTCGATCCTGCCGGCCGACGTCCTGGCGCGAGCCGAGCTGGTGAGGGGCAACGTCGATCTGATTAGGCGTTACATGGGCAAGCCGCGCTCCAGCGTCCCACTCCTCGAGGTCGAGGGAGCCGCGCCGCGCGAGGTTTATTCCCAAGCGCTGAATCTCGAACGGCGAGCGCACCAACTCGCCTTCGAGCAGGTGCGCGTCGTGCGTCCCGACA
This sequence comes from Candidatus Binatia bacterium, assembly GCA_029243485.1. Classification (NCBI taxonomy): domain Bacteria; phylum Candidatus Binatota; class Binatia (SeqCode); species Binatia bacterium. The sequence goes on from JAQWRY010000084.1 coordinate 3,230, forward strand.
CCGTGCCACTCCAGCAGGACGCACGGCCCGCTGATGTCTACGCGGTCGTCGACTCGGCGCTTGCCTCGATTCTTCTCGTGAAGGAGGAGCTGGGGATAGACGACCCGGTGGCCGAGCAAAAGCTCCCGGACTCCACCGAACCGAGTGCGGTATTCAACGGTGTCGTGGCGGCCGGAACGGAGGTCGATCAGCTGACGCGCCAACAGACGTCTCCTCGCGACGTCTACCGGCTGGTGACCGAGTCGGTGCACTACGGATCCGCACTGCTCGCCTCTCTGCCGGGCGGCCCGAGGACGCCGGCCGAGCCTGCCTTCGAACCGAATAAGACCCCGGCCGACGTGTACACACGCATGCGTCGATGCTTCGATCTGGTGCGGGGTATCGCTGAGCAAAAAGGCCAGAAGACTCTCCGGTTCGAGTCCGCTCCGACGTCGTTGGCGCTCGTGACACCGAGCGACGTGAGCGACCTGGCGGCGCTGCTCGGCGAGGAACTAGTGCATCTCCACGGGCAGTTCCCGGGTGTATCCGTGCCGCCAAGGGCCTACGACCCCGGTTGGCGGTTCCCTGCACACGTCTACCAGCGCGCCGGCCTGTTGGAGCTCATTTTGGAGCAGATCGCCGCGGTGACGAACGCACGGGAGCAGGCCTCGCCCGCGGCCGGCGACGGCTAGGAGTCCATGGCGACCCAAGCTGAGAGCGCCACTTCGCTGAGGCGTCTTCGCTCGCGAGCGGGCACGCGCATCACCGAAGTCTTGCTCGGGTCGAGCGGGCGCGTCGCGGCGATCGGTCTCGTGACCGCGTGCGCTACGCTCGCCTTCACCGTCTGGTTCCGGGTCTCTCTCGAACATCAGAGTCAGGTCACGGCACCGGCCGCGCGGGCTTCTCTACAGATGCGGTCCGCCGTCAATCGGTCCCTTGCCGCGCTCCGCGGTTGGGTCGCCTATGGGGAGCGGGGCGCGATGGCGGAGAGAGCGCTGGTCTGGGAGGAGCGCCTCGCCCCCGGCATCATGGAGCTACAACGGCTCGCGGAAGAAGCGGACGATACGAAGCTTCTCGAGCAGGTGGGCGTGCTCCAACGAGACCTGCGGGAGCTCGAGCGCATTCAGTGGCTCATCGAAGACGTCGCGCGTCGCCCGGGCAACGAGCCGGCGCGAGTGGAGTACGAGCGACGGCTGGAGCCCCTGCGGCGCAGCCTTCTCCTCGCCCTTCGCGACGTGGTCGAGATGGTGGGCATGCTCGAGTCCGATCCCGCTCGGGTGCGCCTGCTGGTCGACCTCGCACGGTTCCGGGCCGCCTTTACGGAGGCGGATCTCGCACTCGGGGAGCTGCTGGCCCGTGCCAGTGCCGCGCGTGAGCACGAGGTTGCGCGGCTGCTCGAAACGGCCCGCGGGCTCGCCGGCCGGATCGTCGAGGACGCTCCGGTGGCGATCCATGGCGACGCGCTCGACCTGACCCGCTTCTCGGTCCGGGAGTTTCGCGCCTATCGCTTGCAGGTCTCCGAGGTCGTCGCGATCCGACTCTCCCCACGCTGGAACGTAGCGCAGCGGCTCTTCTCGGAAGATGCCCTTCCGCTGGTTTCGCGCGTCAAGGCCCTCGCCGCCGAGATCGCGTCCGAGCAGGCTCGTTCCTCGGCCGAGGCAGCCGCCCGGCTTACCCGCGCGAGCTACGGCGTGATCGCGCTGTCGCTGCTGATGGGTCTGTTGTCGGCCGGGTCCCTTTTCGTTTCGATTCGTCTGCGACGTGAGATGAAGCACGTCGTCGATCGCGCCAGGAAGCTCGGGCAATACGTGATCGATGCCCGCCTCGGTAGCGGCGGCATGGGAGAGGTGTTCCTCGCCCACCACGCGATGCTGCGGCGCCCGACGGCGATTAAGCTCCTGCGCGCGGACAGCGCCGAGGACATCGGCGCTCAGACGCGATTCCGCCGCGAGGTCCAGCTCACCTGCCAGCTGACGCACCCAAACACGATCGAGATCTTCGACTATGGGCGGACGCCCGAGGGCGTCTTCTACTACGCGATGGAGTATGTCGACGGCTTTACCTTGCAGTCGCTCGTCGATCGCACGGGACCAGTCGATCCGGCGCGTGTCGTGCACATCCTCCTGCAATGTTGCGGTTCGCTGGGTGAGGCTCATGCGCAAGGACTTCTGCATCGGGACGTGAAGCCTCGGAACATCATGCTGACGGAACGCGGCGCGGAGTCGGACAGTGTGAAGATGCTCGACTTCGGGCTGGTGCGCGACCTTGGCCAGGGGTTGGCCGACCCGGACCGTCTTGCAGGGACGCCCATGTACATCGCACCCGAAGCAATCCTCTCGCCGGATACCGTGACCGCACAGTCGGACCTCTACGCTCTGGGGGCGGTGGGCTACTTTCTGCTGACCGGGACCGCGGTGTTCTCGAGTGGTCCGATGCTCGAAGTGTTCGAACGACATCTCACGGAAGAGCCCGAGCTACCGTCCGAACGCCTGGGTCGAGATTTGCCGCGCGATCTGGAGACGGTCATCCTCGCTTCTCTGTCCAAGGATCCGGCGGACCGGCCGGCAAGCGCGGTGGAGCTGGCCGAGATGCTCCGCGCATGTGAGGTCGGTGCATGGTCGCAGGCCGAGGCGAAGCTCTGGTGGGAGGAGTTCGGCGAGTCGATCAAGGCCGACGTCTCGAGCGGCGACGAGGAACAAAGCTCGATCCTGGCTTCTGCGATCGAGATCACCGTTGGCGCTTCGAACCACCGATGAGGCTCGGGGTTTTGCGGGGATGATTCCGTCCGGGTCGAGTACACGCGGTGCCGTATGGGCTTCCATGGGTGTCTCCATGGTCATGATCGCTCAGCAACTCGCGGGCAAGGCGCTCCGCGATGGTTTCTTCTTGTCGCACTACGAAGCCAGCTCGCTGCCCTTGGTCATGGCCACGGCGTCCTTGTTGTCCGTCGGTTTGGTGCTCGCGGCCGGACGCCTCTTTAGGAGTGTCGGGCCTTCACGCATCCTGCCCGGGCTGTTCGCCTTGAACGGCGTGTTGTTCGTCTTGGAGTGGGCGCTCTCCGATCGGCTCCCGCGGGTTGCGGCGGCGGCTTTGTTTCTCCACACGACGAGCTTTGGTGCGGTCGTCGTCTCGACGTTTTGGTCGGTCGTGAACGAGCGGTTTGATCCGCACACCGCCAAGCGGGTCGTGGCGCGGGTGGCAGGGGGCGCGACCTTCGGCGGTGTGATCGGCGGCCTGGCGGCCTGGCAGGGGGCATCGCTGTTGCCGGTTCCGACGATGATCCTCGGCTTGGGCGGGCTGAACCTCCTCTGCGCGCTCGGAGCGAGCAGCATCGGAGGGAGCAATCGTCCGGTCGCCGGCCCGTCCGTCTCGGCCGTGTCGATCCTCGAAGAGACGCCGTACCTACGACAGCTCTTCGGGCTCGTCGCCCTGTGCGCGTTCGCGGCAGCGGCGTACGACTACGTGTTCAAGTCGCAGGCGGCGGCAACCTTCACCTCCGACGCCGAGCTCGTGTCGTTCTTCGCACTCTTCTATCTCAGCGTTTCGGTCGCGACCTTCGTTTTGCACACGCTCTTCGCCAACCGGTCCGTTCGGGTCCTCGGCTTGGGCGTGAGTGTCGCCCTGCTGCCCGGGGCGGCCGCCGGACTCGGCGTCTTTGCTCTATTTGTCCCGGGTCTGCTCTCTGCGGTCGTGATGCGCGGAGGAACCGCGGTCGTCGAGAGTTCGCTGTACCGTTCGGGCTATGAGCTGCTGTACACGCCCCTGTCTCCGGCCAAGAAGCGTCCGACCAAGACGCTGATCGACGTAGGCGCCGACAAGATCGGCGCGGCCTTGGGCGGGGGCTTCGCCTTCTTCGTCCTCGGGATGGTGCCCGACATTGCGACACAGGTCCTCCTGGTGACCGGAGTCGGCGTGGCCCTCGTCGCGTTGTTTGCGACCCGCGCCCTGCAGCGCGGGTACGTGGAAACCTTGGAGTCCAGCTTGCGTCGAGGGACGCTCGCGCCCGAAGACGTCGGGGCGGTAGATCCTTCGACGGCCGAGGTGGTCGCCGAATCCATCGCCGTCATCGATCGGGCGAACGTCATGCGGAGCCTCGAGGCACGCGGTCGTGACGCGCCCGAGCTTGGCGAGGCGCTGGCACGCCTTCGTCGGGAAGCGGCCCCGCACCCCGCTGCGCGGAGAACTGCGCCCGCGCGAACGAACGGCCGCGTGCCTCGCTCGCCCGAGGCCTCCCGGACTTCGGAGGCCGATCGCTTCGTCGAGACCATCGAGGCGCTGCGCACTACGGATATCGAACGGATCACCGCGGCGCTGCGTCGCGCGCAGCCACTGCAAGCTCCCGTCCTTCCTCATTCCATTGCCCTTCTGGCGGACGACCGTACGGCTCACGTCGTCACTCCCTTTCTCGTTCGCGTGGCGCCCGCGCACACGGGACTTCTGCTCGACGCCTTGCTGAGCCCACGGAGCCCGCTGCAGACGCGGCGGCGCGTCTGCGACGTCCTGCGTGCGGTGCCCACTCAACGTACTGCGGACGGGTTCGCACGACTGCTGCTCGACGATTCTTTCGAGATGCGATTCCGCGGTGCCGTCGGACTCCTCGCCGTGCTGCGCGTCAACGGGAAGGTCGAAGTGCTCTCCGACATGCTGTGGAGTGTCGTGACGAGGGCGGCGGAGGATTGTCGTCTCCGCCGGGATCGGCGTCAGGCCCTTCGTGGTCAGCTCGCCTCGGGATCGGCGCTGGCCGAGCGCGAAGAGCTTCGCATCGAAGAAGGGCTCGCGCACGTGTTCCATCTTCTCCTGTGCGTGCTCGATCGCGAGCCTCTGCGCCTCGCCCTCGACGCATTGGCGGAGGATGGCGCCGCGCAACGGGGTACCGGTCTCGAGTACCTCGACCAAGTGCTTCCGGCGGACGTGAAGACAGCGGTCTGGCCTCTGGTGCTCGAGCGCGAGCTTTCCCGGCGGGCGCTTCGTCCGTCTTCGGAGATCCTCACTGACATCGTCGAGCGCGAGGTTCCGCGACGCGTCGATCTGGAGGCCCTGCGACGTCGGATCGACGAGCGCCGCAGCGCGAAGTGACCGCCGAGCTTCGCTGCGACAGCTCGACATCGACGACGTCGCCCTTCCGTCGTAGGCCGACGCTTCGCTTCAGTCGAGCGCGCTCACGATCCCCGAGACGGTGCCTTCGTTCACTTTCGGACCCGGCACCGGGCTCTTCAGCCAGCAGCGCGCCCTACTTCTTCGGCGACGAGCAGTGTCTCGTATGCCAAGCAGCATGATAGGGACGACGGCGTGACCCGACTCGACTACCAGAGCAACCAACCCGGCTACTACCCTTCCGCTTGGCCTGTAGAATGCGGTGGATCTCGGCGGCAGAAGATCGTGGGATCCCCGGGCCCGAACGTGCAGCCCCGGGAGCGCTTGGCCTCGACGACTCGCGACACCGGGGGGTGGCCCGTCATGTTCGTCCAACGTGGTCCTGGCGAGCTCTACGTGCAGGGAGGTGCCGGCCTGCGACGCGGGGAGTTCCCCCCGTACGTGCGGAGAGATGGAGACTCGATGGGGTGGCTCGAGCGCATCGATCCGACGAGCCTCGAAACAATCGCAAGATCCCCGGCGCTGCCGAGCGGCGGCCATCTCTGGTGCGGCGCGGTCGTCGCACACGAGAATGGCGACCTCTACATGGTCAACGGTCGCTTTTGTCACCGGCTGAACGCGGCGTGCGAAGTGATCGCGGAGCGCGAACTGCCGGTGGACGGGCCTTACAACGGATTGCTCGTGATGTCCGACGGCCACCTTGTCATGAAGAACCTAGGGCACCGCCCCGAAGAGCCGTGTCATTTCAGTGTGCTCGAACCCGAGGGGCTCGAGCCTACCTGCGAGGCGTTCGTCCTCGACGAATCCTGCATGGGTCGCTTCTCGGCGGATCGCACCGATGCGGGCGAGTTCATCTACACGACGAGTGCGTCGGAGGTCTTCCGTCTTCGCTACGAGGCGGGACGACTGGCGATCGACCCCAGCTGGCGTGCCAGCTACGTCGTCGCGGGAGAAGATCAGGCCGATGGCTGGGACACCTCCATCGGCTCCGACAGCGTGTGGCTGATGGACATGGGCCGCCCGCCCATGTGGCGAGGTGGTGCGTCCGCGCCACAGCGGGCCTTTCGCTTCTCACTCGCGAATGCTGCGGAGAGGGACGTCGTAGACGTGATCGGTCGCCCCGGCCCGTTCAGCCCTGGCCCGCCTCTCTACGATCCCGATCGCCGCATCCTCGTCGTTTACGATGGCTCGAACGGAGGGGTCGTCGGGTTGCGCTATGAAGGGCCCGGGGCGCTGCATGAGATCTGGCGAAAAGAGTTTCGAAACAACGTGCAGATGATGCTGCATGCGGACACGGGCGAACTGGTAGTCGAGGACGCTCGGGCGGCCGACGCGGGCGGCCAGAGTGAAGCTGTCGTGATCGACGTCGAGACCGGCGAGGAACGCGGTCGTGCCGGTATCGGCTCGGTCGCGACGATGGGCATGTTTCTTTGTCCCGGCTTCGAGCGCGACTTCTACGTCGCGGCTCTGCCTGGCTCGATCGCTCGGGTCTTCGTGGACTGACTACCCTACGCTCCGCCGGGTTGACCCTCCCCCCGAAAACCGGTCCGGCCCGAATGTTAGAGAAGGCCGGTCGGAGAAGGAGGGATCGAGACGGCAAGCAAGCGACACGACGCGGCGCAGATCATCGCGAAGCTGCGCGAGGCCGAGGTTGAACTCGGACGTGGCAAGAAGACTGGCGAGGTGTGCCGGAAGCTCGGCGTGACCGAGCAGACGTACTATCGATGGCGCAAGGAGTACGGCGGCCTTCGGACGGACCAGGCGCTGGACAACGCGATCCTGAAGGAAGCCGCGAAGGGAAACTTCTGAGCCCGCCGAGGAGACGCCAGGCCGTGGATCACGTGCGGAAGA